>JBBSAF010000223.1:0-4810 GCA_038252525.1 Tepidisphaerales bacterium | reverse complement strand
TGGCGCGATCGTCCGCGAGGCCGTCGAGGGACCGTCGCTGGCGGAGGTGGACTTGAATGCGATGGACGCATCCGATCGGTGGAGACTATTCCATCGGGTGGGACGGATCGTGCGCGGGATCGACACCACGAACCTGTATCACCGCAATTTGTCGGGCGAATCGTTCGTCGTTGTGATGGATGAAAAGCTCGGGCCGATGCCGATGCTGGTCGATGTCGCGCCGATTCGACGGCGTCGGCATGTGCAGTGGAGTTTGCCGGCGCTCTTGGCGGCCATGAAACGGCATCCGGGATATTCGCAAGCCGATTCGCTGGCGCTGTGCCGGGGGTATGCGCCGGGCGCGCCGCTGGCGCGGGAGGAGGCACCATGAAGGCGATCCCGCCCGGCCCGCCGCCGCAAAGGATTCTCATCATCAAGCCCAGCGCCATCGGGGATGTGGTGCACGGGCTGGTGGTGCTGGCGGCGCTGCGCCGGCGATTCCCGGCGGCGGAGATCGGCTGGCTGGTGACGCCGGCTTGCGCGGGGATCGTCGAAGGGCATCCGATGCTCGACGAGGTGATCCGCTTCGACCGCCGGCGCTACGGGCGGGCGTGGAAAAACCCCGCGGAAGTGTGGCGGATGCACCGGTTTTTCAAGGAGTTGCGGCGGCGGCGCTTCGATTGGGTGGTGGACTTGCAGGGGCTGTTCCGCAGCGGCTACATCGCATGGCGGAGCGGGGCGCCGGTCCGGGTGGGCTTCGCCAACGCACGCGAAATGGGATGGATGTTTTATACCCATCGGGTCGAGTTGCCGACCGGGGAAATGCACGCGGTGGATCGATATTCGGCCGTGGCGACGGCGATGGGATGCGATGGGGGCGAGCCGTCGTTCCCCATGGCGATCACGGAGGCCGATCGGGCGGCGGCGCGAACGCTGGCGGGGGGGATGGGACGATACGCGGTGCTGTTGCCGGGGACCAACTGGGCGACCAAGCGCTGGCCGGCCGAGCGGTTCGGGGAGTTGGTCCGACCGCTGGGCGAGCGCTTCGGGCTGTCATGCGTGCTGGCCGGTTCGCCCGATGAGCGGGAATTGTGCGAGCGGGCCTTGTCGGCGGCGGCGCCGGCGGCGGGGATCGCGCCGCCGATCAATCTGGCGGGCGCGACGACACTCGCGCGGTTGGCGGCGCTGATCGAGTCGGCGGACCTCGTGATCGCCAACGATTCCGGGCCGATGCACATGGCCGTGGCCTTGGGCCGGCCGCTGGTGACGTTGTTCGGGCCGACCAATCCGAATCGCACCGGTCCGCATCGACGCCCGGAAACAGTGGTGCGGCTGGATGTGCCCTGCGGGCCGTGTTATCGGCGGACGTGTTCGCACCAAAGCTGTCTGCGCTGGCTGGGGATCGAGCCGGTGTTGGCCGTGGCGGCGCGGGAGCTGGCGCGGGCGGTGGACCCGCGCGCAACCGTGTTAGAATCGACGTGTGCGAATCGAGGCGAGGGAAGCGAGGCGAGGGAATAGAGGCATTGACGGCGGTGGGGTGGGAGTTAGGCTGGGCGGGCTTTGAACCCCTATTTCATTTGAAAGGCGACCCATGGGACAACTGGACATCCGCATCGGCACGATCGTGAACATCAAGAAGACCTCGGCCGACTACATCAAACAGATCCTTCCGCACGGTTTCGAGAGCTTCGCGCTAATGGCGTGGCAATACCTGCCGACGGACGTGGATTTCGATCGCGTCGCCAAGGAGGTGGCCGACGCCTGCGGGGACAAGGCGACGATCAGCTCGTTGGGGGTGTTCGGCAATCCGCTTCAGGATGAAAAGACGGCGAAGGACTTCGGGCGCGCCATCGAAATGTGCAAGATGTTCGGCTGCTCGATGGTGACGGGCTTCGCCGGCGCCATCGAGGGCAAACCGATGACCGACTCGCTGCCCAAATACAAGCAGGTGTGGGGCGAACTGGCCAAGAAGGCCGAGGCCCATGGCGTTCGCATCGCCTGGGAGAACTGCAACATGGGCGGCTGGTGGCACGATGTGCGGTGGAACATCGCCCATTCGCCGACGGCGTGGGAGATGATGTTCAACGAGGTGCCGTCCGACGCCCTTGGCCTGGAATGGGAGCCGTGCCATCAGATGGTGTCGCTGATCGACCCGATCCCGCAGTTGCGAAAGTGGATCAAGAAGGTCTACCACGTCCACGGCAAGGACGCGACCATCGCATGGGACGTCATCCGCGAATCGGGGATCCGATCCGGCAAAGAGTACGTGTGGCATCGCACCCCCGGCTTCGGCGACACCAACTGGACCGACGTCATCAGCATCCTGCGGATGAACGGCTACACCGGAGCCATCGACATCGAGGGGTGGCACGATCCGGTCTATCGCGGCGAGCTCGAGATGACCGGCCAGGTCCACGCGCTCAACCACCTCAAGCAATGCCGCGGCGGGGCGTTCGTCCCCAATCCCAAGGAGTGAGCGATGGTTCGGATCGACCTGGAATACCAAGGTGATTTGCGCTGCGCCGCGACGCACGGTCCTTCGGGCACGACGCTGGCCACCGACGCCCCGGTGGACAACCAGGGACGAGGCGAATCGTTCTCGCCGACGGATTTGCTCGCGACGGCGCTGGGGTCGTGCATGTTGACGATCATGGGGATCGTCGCCCGGCGGCACGGGATCGACCTGATCGGGGCGAAATGCTCGGTGGTCAAGGAAATGACCGCCACCCCCCCGCGCCGCGTGGCGAAACTGGCCGTCGAGTTCACGATTCCCGCGAAGGTGTCGGTGGATGACCGCCAGCGCCTCGTCAACGCCGCCGAAACCTGCCCGGTGCATCGCAGCCTGCTCCCGGACATCGACATGCCGATCACGTTCCACTGGGGCGAATGATCGGAGCGGGATTCTCCGACGTCGCCTCCGTCAAACAAGAAACCCGCGGGCCAATCGGCTTGCGGGTTTCTTGTTGCAACGTCGCCTGCCGGGGCGGTCAGCGCACTCCGGCCGAACCGGTCTCGATCGGCGCCGAGACGTATTCCCGCGGATCGGTGATCCGTCCGGTCAGCGCGCTGGCGGCCACCGTCAGCGGGCTGGCCAGATACACCGCGCTCTTGGTCGATCCCATCCGGCCGGGGAAATTGCGGTTGGTGGTGCTGATGCACACCTCCGTCGACTGGAGCCGTCCAAAGGTGTCCGGCGGCCCGCCGAGGCACGCCCCGCAGCCGCTGGGCCCAATCAGGCATCCGGCGTCCACCAGCACCTCCTCGATGGATTTCTCGTTTCCCTGGCGAACCGCGCCGCGCAGGTTCAGGCGCTTCATGTCCTGGTGGACCTCGGTCGATCCGGGGACGACGAAGGTGGGGATTTTCACCTGGTTTCCCTTGAGGATGTTGGCCGCGAAGATCATGTCGGTGATCTTGCCGCCGGTGCACGATCCGATGTAGGCCCGGTCGAGCGTCAAATCGGCGCAGTTGCGGGCGGTGTCCTTGTTGTCCGGGGAATGCGGCTTGGCGACCATCGGTTCCATCGTCGAAAGATCCCACTCATACGTCGCGCAAAACGCCGCGTCGTCATCGTCGCGCACGACCTCCCAATCCGGCCGTGTCGAGCGGGCGCGGACATAGTCGAGGGTCTTTTCGTCCACGTCGCACACCCCGTTCTTTCCGCCGGCCTCGATGGCCATGTTGGTCAGGGTCATGCGGTCCTCGAGCGTCAGACTCTCGATTCCCTCGCCGGCGAAATACATCGTCTTGTACGTCGCCCCGTCCACGCCGATCTCGCCGATCACCGCCAATATGAGGTCCTTGGCCGTCAGGTACGGCGGGATTTCGCCGCGGAACGTGAACTTCATGGTCGGCGGAACCTTCAGCCAGGTCTTGCCCGTGCCCAGCACGAAAGCCGCGTCGGAGTTGCCGACCCCGGTGGCGAACTGCCCGAAGGCGCCGGCGGTGCAGGTGTGGCTGTCGGTGCCGATGAGGATCTCGCCGGGGCGGATGTGCCCCTCCTCGGGCAGGGCCTTGTGGCAGACGCCCTTGTAGCTGGTCTTGGTCGGGTCGCGGTAGGGGCTGGGCATGCCCGGTTCGTTCTTGACGAACTCCGGGTCGTAGTAATAGCGCAATCCCTGCTCGCGGACGAAATCCCGCAGCGTTTGCACATTGCGGTGGCATTTCTCGTCGGCCGTGAAAATGTAGTGATCGGGGATGATGACCACCCGGTCCCGGTCCCACACCTTGGCCGTCGGGCCGAACTTCTCGTGGAAGATGCCGATGGTCCCCGGCCCGCAGACATCGTGGGTCATGAGGATGTCCACGTTCACCCAGACGTTTTCGCCGGGTTCGACGTGGCGCTTGCCCGAGTGTCGGGCGAGGATTTTTTCGGTCAGTGTCATGCCGGGCATATCAATCTCCCAAGGGGTACGGAACATCGTTTCGGGTCGAATCGACGATTATATAGCGCGCCGAGCCGTTTTCACATTCCCGCAAGTCCCTTGCCGCGGCGCGTCGCCGGCAAGATCGGGGGGGACGGGCATTTGCATCGGTTCGCCGGGTCCGTCAGAATCGGGCCACGATGAAACAGCGCGTCGCGTCGGCCACCAAGTTCATATTGCGATGGGGAATCGCCGTGGGGGGGATGGCGTGGGTCATCTCCAGCATGTCGTTCCGCGACCGCGTCTTGTATCTGGACGGGCTGAACCCGATCGCGGAGCTGGACGGCGCGACCAACGTTGTCAGCGTATTCGTTTATGGGTCGCGGGCCTTCGTGCCGGACTACATGATCAGGGATGGGATGAAGTACCGGATCATCTCCGATCATGTGGGCAGCGTACGGCTGGTG
>JBBSAF010000222.1:0-4817 GCA_038252525.1 Tepidisphaerales bacterium | reverse complement strand
GAGTCCCCGGCGCGCGAAGGTTCCCCGGCCGGCGCGGTCTCGCCGGGGGTCGCGGGGACCGATTCGACGGGTCGCGCCGTCGATTCGCCGGTCGGCGCCGCAGCCCCCGCGGCCCCGGTCCCACCGGTGTCCCCCGTCCCGCCGGCGCTCCCGGCGTGGTCGTCGCGGCGAGGCGCGGCGCCGTCGCCGGCGACATAGATCATCAGATCCACGCGGCGCTCGTCGGCCAACCGCCCGGCCGTTTCCCCCTCGGGCGTTGCCACCCGCTCCACCGCCACCGCCCTGGCCAACACCACCCCGGCGGAGCGGTACGCGGCGGCGAGCTGTTCGGCCAGTTCTCCCGGCGTGCGCCCGAACGCGGAGAACACCCCCACCGTCGGAAGTTCGATCGTGCCATCCCCGGCCACGCGAACCAGAAGCACCTTGGCCGTCGGATCGTCGGTCGATGCAAGGGTGATGCGCAGCCATTCGCCCGACTCGATGGGCAAGGCCGAGCGGTCGGCCTTCGGCGCCGGCGGAAGGGTCGGCTGGGTGGCGGAGTCGGCGACGGACCTGTCATCCGCGGGCGGGGTCGCACCGACCCTCGCGCCGGGCGACGGCGCGGCCGGGGCGGGGGTCGCATCGACGGCCGACGCCACCGGGCCTTGCGACGCCGTCGTCTCGTCCCATGCGGCGACCGGCGCCGGGACCGCCGCCTTCGCCAGCGGCCCCACGAGCGCATCGACCGGTCGGGTGGTGGCGATCAATCGACGAGGGGTCCGCCGGGTCGCTTCGGCCACCGGCGCCTCTTCAGTCGGACCGTTTGCGGCGTTATCGCTCCTGTCGGCGGTGGAGTCGGCGTCGGAGTCGGCGAACCGATAGACCCGTACCGATTGATTCTCGCGCCAGCGCGGCAACGCCCGCGCCAAGGCGTCGGCCTGCGGCACCGTCAGCCCGCGGGCGAGGATCACGTCCCGATCCGATGGCGTCCCTTGCGACGGTCGGAGCGATTCATCGCGGCTCCTCGCCGCATATTGCGGATACAACCCCGCCTCGCCCGCCTGGCCCTGCGATCGCGTCGTCGGCTCGACCGTCGCCGCCATCGCCTTGGGCGTCTCATCCAGCGGCTGAAACTCGATGCCGTTGACCGACAGGAATTGCAGGATCTGGTCCTGGGTGGCGCGGACATCATCCGTCCGCACCACCAGCACCAGCGCCGTCGGTCCCTGGGTCACGGGCACATCGGCCAGCCGGCGCTCGATCACGCCGAGGTCGGCGTCGATATCGCCGACCTCCTTGGCCTCGGCGTCCTTGAGGGCATCGCGCAATCCCCCGATGCCCCCGGCGCCCCCGCCTACGCGGCCCAAATGTTCATCCCGTCCCTCCGGCTTTCCCGCTTCCATCGGCGCCGCCATCGGCTCGGCCGGTCGGGTGCGCGGCTTGTCCACCGCCACCGTGAACGTCGGCGGGCGCTCGGTCGGCAGCAGCACGTAATAGACCACCACCCCCAGCCCGACCGTCAACGCCATGATCGCCGCCAGCGACAACAATTGCGGACGGCGGTTGAGCCGATGGGTCTGGATCGCCTCGTCCGTCGGCATCGCCTTCAGCAGCACCGACCGCTCGAGCTGCCCATTGAACTCCTCGGCGATCTCCGCCGGCGCCGATTCCCTCGGCAACCCCGCCAGCAACGCATGGGTCTTGGCCAATTCATCCAGCAGCGCGCGATGGCGCGGATTGGCCGCCAGATGGGCCTCTATGTCGGCCCGCCCGGCGTCATCGAGCTCGCCGTCGATGTACGCCGCGAGCTTCGCCTCGATGTTTTCCGAGTCTTGGGCCATCATTCACCCGACGCCATCACGTCGCGCCGCCACATCCACCCGTTCATCACGACTTCCGCCTTCTACCTACTGCCTACTGCCTTCTGCCTTCTGCCTTCTGCCTACTGCCTTCTGCCTTCTGCCTACTGCCATCCGCCTACTGCCTACCGCCATCCGCCTACTGCTATCTGCCATCCGCCTACTGCCATCCGCCATCTGCCTACTGCCCCCTGCCCCCTGCCCACCCATTCATCCGAGATACGACTTCAATTCCTCGCGCAACGCCAACCTCGCCCGGAACAACCGGCTCTTGAGCGTGCCCAAGGGCAGGGCGAGGATTTCGGCCATCTGCCTGTAGTCGAAACCCTCGATATCCCGCATCACCAGCACCGCGCGGGACTCGGCGTCCAGCCGCCCCAGCGCCGCCAGCACCTCGGCGTCGCGCTCGCGGCGCTCGATTTGCTCGGCCGGCGAACCCTCGGGATCGCGGGCCAGGCGGTCCACCAATCCCGACGCCTGATCCCCGTCGCCGCGCCGATCGCGCCGGTCGCCCGGGCAATCCAACGAGAAAACCCGGTGTCGCTTGGTCTTTCGCAGCCGACTGATCGCCAGGTTCATCCCGATGCGGAACAGCCACGTGTACGGCCCGGCGTCGCCGCGGAACCCGCCGATCTTCTCCAGACCCTTCGTCAGCGTCTCCTGCGTCAGTTCGCGGGCCTCGTCGCGGTCGCCGACCAGCCGCAGGATCGCGTTGTAAAGGCGGTCCTGGTACATCACCACCAGCCGCCCGTACGCCGCCCGATCGTCGCGCTGGGCACGCCGGAGCAGGTCGCGCTCGACCTCCGACGGCGCCGCCGAAACGCCCGTCGGCTCATCGGCGTCGAACTCGGCGGGACGGGCGCTGGACATGGCTTTGGACGCGGGTTTCGGAGAAAAGTTCCACCGGCGAAGGGCCGTGCGGCGACGACCGCCCCCCGGTCGCCTCGGCCAAGCGCCAGTATGCCGGGGGGGTTATCGGACGTCAAACCGCCGGGGTTGTGGATCGCACCCCCCCGGCGCATAGTGGAGCCGCAAACCAAACCATCCGAAAGGCAATCGCACATGTCCAAACACACGATCGTGGTGATTCCCGGCGACGGCATCGGACCGGAGGTCATCGGCGCCGCCCAGCGCGTGATGGAATCGGCCGGACTCGACGTCGAATGGGTCGAGCTTCCCGCCGGCGCCGCCGCCCTCGAACAGGGTTTCGAGAACGTCCTGCCCGCCCGCACCCTGGCGGCCATCTCGGCCCACAAAGTCGCGCTCAAAGGCCCGGTGACCACCCCGGTGGGCAAGGGCTTCGCGTCGGTCAACGTGCAATTGCGCAAGCGGCTGAACCTCTACGCCGCCGTCCGTCCGGTGCGATCCTTGCCGGGGATCAAGACGCGATATGACAACGTGGACATGATCATCGTCCGCGAGAACACCGAGGGGCTTTACAGCGGCATCGAGAACGAGGTCGTCCCCGGCGTGGTCACCAGCCTCAAGGTCGCCACCGAGGTCGCGTGCATGCGAATCGCCCGCTACGCCTTCCGGCACGCCACCAAGCTTCATCGCCACAAGATCACCGTCTTCCACAAGGCCAACATCCTCAAGATGACCGACGGGCTGTTCCTCCGCTGCGCGCGGCTGATCCACGAGGACGAATACCCCAACATCGACTACGAGGAAACGATCATCGACGCCGGCTGCATGAAGATCGTGCAGGATCCCACCAAGATCGACGTGCTGCTCATGGAGAACCTCTATGGCGATGTCGTCAGCGACCTGTGCGCCGGGTTGGTCGGCGGGCTGGGCGTCGTCCCCGGCTCCAACATCGGCGACGACGCCGCGGTCTTCGAGGCCGTCCACGGATCCGCCCCCGACATCGCCGGCAAGGGAGTCGCCAACCCCCTCGCCTGCGTCATGAGCGGGGTCATGATGCTCCGCCATCTGCACGAGACCGACATCGCCGACCGCATCGAGACCGCCTACGACGCCATCCTCGCCGACGGCAAGACCCTCACCCGCGACCTGGGCGGCACGGCCGGCACCGCCGAGTTCACCGACGCGATCATCGCCCGGATGAAATGACCCCCCGTGGACATTCGACACCCGTTCCAGCGGAGCCCGTTCGCCGACGCCATCATCGCGCGGATGAAATGATCCCCATGAATATTCGACACCCGTTCCAGCGGAGGTCGTTCACCGACGCCATCGTCGCCCGCATGAAATGTCCCCGCCCCCGGTTCGCACCGTCCGCCGACGGATAAACCCCCGCGGCAATCCATCCGATGAATCCCACATCGGGCGCATTGGTTCACGCCCCGTCGAACCCATTTGGGGCACCATGGATCTCACCTACGACGCCTTTGTCGCCTTGCTCGAGGATTTCAGGACGCTGGACAAGACCCGCCGCGCCAACGACAAGCGCCGCGCCACCCGCGTCCATCACCGCGCCAGGATCTATATCCTCTCCCAGGATCCCGCCGACGGCGGCGCCCCCGGCAAGCCCGCCCGCGTGCCCGCCCAGCTCCGCGACTTCTCCCCCCGCGGCATGTGCGCCATGGTCCATCGACCCATGCAGCGCAACGATCAGTTCGTCGTCCAACTGACCAACAAGAACGGGCTGGCCGTGGACATGATCTGCCGCGTCACCCACTGCAAGGACTTCGGCGGCGCCGTCCACAGCGTCGGCGCCCAGTTCGAGGCCGCCGCCAACCGCGTCCAGCCCTCCGCCGAAGACCAAAAACGCATCGCCGCCACGATCCTCGGTTGAATCGCCCACCCCGCGCTCCCCCCTCCGCCGCCGCGTGTTTTCCCCCGCGTATTTTCCCGTCGTCGCGAGGGCGCCCTCGCCTCAAACTACTTTCCTGACGAGAGATAGGTGGCATGGCCGCCCTCGGCTGTGTCCCCGATTGCCACCCAATCACCCTTCACTCAGAGTTTGTGAATTTATTGAATTTCCGGAAAAAAGCCTCGTTTTCAGCCAAAAAAACG
>JBBSAF010000221.1:0-4818 GCA_038252525.1 Tepidisphaerales bacterium | reverse complement strand
GAAATAAACCCCGCCCCGTCCCGTCGCCATCGCCCGCACGCTCACCGCCAAGGCCGCGATGACCCCCACGGCGAAGAGCGCCTCCATCGTCATCCGCCCGCGCCGAAGCTCCCGCCAGGCATCCGCCGCCAACGACCCCCCGAGCAGTCCCAACACCAGCGCCGTCGCCGCCAGCATCCCCCCCTGGAGCAGCAGCCGCGTCGTCGCATCCTCCGGCGGACTGAGGGCGATGGCGATCCCCAGCGACATCGTCTGCGCCGCCACGAACAGCCCGATCACCAACCGCAGCCACGGCATCTTCGCCGTCGCCCCGCAATCCCACGAATCCGCCGTGCAACACATCGCGGCCGATGGGGATGGGGCGGGTTTGGAAAGGGTTGAAACCATGAAATTGGTCCGTGGTCGGCGGTCCCTGGTCGGTGGCGGGTGGTCGGTGCCCGTGACTCTCGCCACCGACCACGCACGACTGACCGCTGACGTCGCCTCGACGCTCAATCAATCCCGAGGCGCCGGCCATCGTCCGCCGCCGACCGATAACACGCCTCCACCACCTTCATGACCCGCTCCCCCCGCGCGCCATCGGTGAACATCGCCGACGCCTCCCCATCCAGCGCCTTGCCCAGTTCCACATACAAACACTTCATCGGATCGTCGCCCGTCGGGGCGATCACCTCCTCGACCACCTCGGCCCCATGGTGGACCGCCATCCGCTTGGGCGTGGCCGTCACCGAGCGGTCGGCGTCATAAAACGCGAAATCGAAGGCGTCGATCGGCGAGGTGTAGTTGAACGTCAAATTGGCGATCGCGCCATCGGGATATTCCAGTATCACCGCCGCCTGGTTGTCGATGTCCGGGTATCCGCGCAGCGACGTGGTGCGGCATTGCACCGCCGCCGGCGTCCCCAACGCCCAATCGAGATAATCCAGCGCGTGCCACCCGGTGTCGATGATGGCGATCCCGCCGGATTGTTTCCGGTCATGCCGCCACGTCGCCCCCGCGAACGCCGGCCAAGGATAGCTGAACGCGCAAGTGATGAACGCCGGCTTGATTTCCCCCACCCGGTCCAGCGCCGCCCGCATGGTCACGAAATACTTCCGCTGCGCCCCCACCAGCAGTTTGATCCCCGCCGACTTCGCCGCCGCGATGATCCGCTTGGCATCGGCCCCGTTCGTCCCCATCGGCTTTTCGCACAAAACGTCGATCCCGCTCCCCGCGCACCGCTCCACCGCCCACGGATAAAGATGGCTCGGCAACGCCAACACCGCCAAATCCACCTTCACCCCGTCCAGCATCCTCTCCAATGAATCGAATCGCCCCACCGACCCCGCCAGCGACTCCATGGCCTTGGGATCAATGTCGCACCCCGCCACCAGTGTGAAACCCTCCCCCATCGCCTTGATGTGCTCCCGCCCCATATACCCGCACCCCACGACCGCAACGCGCCGCGTCCGTCCCATCGTCACTCTCCTTCCCCCCCGTATTCTCCGCCTACCATTTTTCCGCCTACCGCCTACGGTCCCATCAGCTCATCGGCCGAAAACGGCACATCCCGTCCCGCCGTTTCCGCCCGCGCCGCCGCCACCTCCTCGGGCGTGATCGGCCCGGCGTTGTTCCCCCAGGCGTGGCGGACATACGTCAGCACCGCCGCGATCTGCTCATCCTTCAGCTTCACTCCGAATGCCGGCATCGCATTGTTGAACATCGCCCCCCTCACCGTCACCGGCCCCTCCAACCCATGCAGCAAAATCCGCCGGATGCGGTCGGGATGCTCCAGCACCCACTCGCTTCCGGCCAGCGGCGGATACACCCCCGGTTGCCCCAGCCCATTGACCCCGTGGCAACTGGTGCAATTGCCCGTGAACAGCTTTTCTCCCCGCACCAGCGGATCGACCGGCTTGGGCGGACCCGACGCCTGCACGATCCGCCGCGCTTCGGGATCCTCATCGAACACATCCGACCGCCAACCCCCGCTGTAGGTCGCCAAATACCACCCGCCCCAGAAGAGCAGCGCCCCGAACACCGTCACCAGCCAAATCGGGATCGGCTCGAACCCATCGCGCGGTTCCAGTTTCTCCCGCATGATCGGGGCGTGCATCGCGTTGACATCCACCTTCTCCGGCGGACCGTCCTCATCGCGCATGCGCTCGTCGATCGGCCTGTCGTGCTTCGGATCGTTCGGATCGTTCGGCTCGCTCATTGCCCCGCTCCGTTCGCCGCCGGCAGCTCATAGGTGTGGTCCAGGCTCTTCAGATACGCCACCAGCGCCTTGGCCCGTTGGGTCGGCACCACCTCATACCCCGCCGCCGGCGCCCCGTCGTCCGCCGTCCAGCCCGCATCGAACCTCAGCGCGTCCGGCGACGGCTCGCCTTCGATTTTCCGCATCTCGAACAAAAACCCGAACGGCGCCATGATCGACCCCGGAACCATCTTCTGCGGATTGTAAAGATGCTTCAGATGCCAGTCGGCGCTGGGCTGACGCGCCCCGATGTTCACCAAGTCCGGCCCGGTCCGCATCGTCCCCAGCAACACCGGGTTGTCGTAAATGTAATCCCGCGGCATCGACCGTCGCCCCCACCCGCGCTGCTCGTCGGCCAGATACATCCCCCCCCGCGACTGCTGCGAATGACAGTAAACGCACCCCTCGGAAATATACACCGCCCGACCCTGCAGCTCCTCGCCGCTGTAGGCCCGCGGATGCGTTTCGGCGCTGGCCTCGACCGTCACCGGCTGGAGATCCTTCAATTGATGCGCCGGAAAAAACACCAGCCCCAGCCACGCGCTGGCGAAGGTCAAAAACGCCCCGAGGAACAATAGCGGTCCGTAATTCATGGTCGTCCACCCGTCGTCGCCGCGATCATCGCCCGGTGGCGATCGCATACCCCTTCGGATCGGTCCTGAACAGCGTCGGGCCGGTGCGCTTCTTGCCCCGCCCGCTCAGATTCAGCCACACCAGCCACCCGAACGCCAGGTGCCCGATGAACAGCAAAATCCCCGTCCCCGAGCGAATCCACAGCCACGGGATCGTGTCCCTCACCACGTCGATGAACGACACCGCCCCGTTCTGCCGCTTGAAGCCCTCGAAAAACTTGATCGTCCCATCCAACAGCCCGTGCTGTCCGACCAATTTGTTGAACGGCTCGCTCGCCTGGTTGAGCTCGAAACCCTGGATCACCCCGCCGATCGTCAGCGTCACGAACATGGCGAAAATCCCGATCGACGCCGCCCAGAAATGCACCCGGATCAGCCGCGCCGACGCCCATTCCCGTCCCGTCAGGCGCGGCACGATGTAGTACATCGCCCCGAACATCACCATCGTGTAAAACCCATACAGCCCGATGTGCGCGTGGGCGATCGTGTGGTGCGTGAAGTGGAACGGCTCGTTGAAGATCCGCACGCTCATCAGCGATCCCTGGAAGCTCACCAGCGTGTACATCATCGCCCCGAACACCACGAACCGCAGCGTCGGGCTGTATTGCAACGCCCCGAAGCTCTTGTACGTCGTCATGTGGTGGTTGATCGCCGTCGTGATCACCGGGATGAACATCATGATGCTCGCCACCGCCGACACCGTCACCAACCACGCCGGCAGCGGCCCGCCCACCATGTGGTGCGCCCCCGCCCAATTATAAAACAGCGCCAGCGACCAGAAACCCAGAATCGACAAATAATAACTGTAAATCGGCCGACCGATCACCTTCGGGATCAGGTAATAAATCGTCGCCAGCCCCATCGGCGTGAAGAACACCCCCAGCACGTTGTGCCCGAACCACCAGTGGATCGACTCCTGCGGAACCCCCTTCACCGGCGCGATCACCACCAGCATCTGCACCGACGCATACACCCACGGGAACCAGAACACCGCGGCGAACAGATACCACTGCGACACGTAGACATGCCCCTCCTTGCGCGTCCCGAACGTCAGCATCGCCCACAGCCCGATCAACGCGAACGAGATGAACAGCATGAACGTGCAATACATCGGGAACTCGATCCACTCGATGCTCGTCCCCTGCCCGGCCAGCACCGCGATCGTCCCCGCCGTCACCGCCACGTTCCACAGCACCCCCGCCAACACGACCATCGCCGGATACCGCAGCGGCACCCGGCACAGCCGGCACATCAGCCACAAAAGCGTCCCCAACCCCACCATGCTCGCCCACCCGAACGCCACCACATCCAGATGCGCCGGTCGAACCCGCCCGAACGTCAGCCAGGAAATGTTCCCCAGGAAGGTCGGGCTGTGCAGTTTGATCGACGCGATCAGCGCCAGCACCGTCCCCACCAGCAGCCACGCCGTCGCGCTGCCATAGAAAAACAACACCGGCCACCGGCACGAACGGTCGATCTCCGCGCGCTGGGCCGCCAGGTCCGCCTGGTCGATCGTCATCTCGAACCCCGGAGGGTCCAGCCGGTCGTCGCTCTTGCCCGCCACTTCGCCCGCGGGCGCTGGTATGCTGCTCATCGCTTGCTCTCTTTTTTCACGTCCGCGCCCGCCCCCGGCCTCTCGCCGGGAAACTTGTCGGTCGCCATCCCGATCGGCTCGTCGGCGTCGAAAATGCTCGTCGCCCCCTTTTGGAAGTTCGACATCTGCCCCCCCCGGATCGCCCACCACATCGCCCATATCACCACCACGGCGAACCCGCCAAGCAACCCGAACACGAGAATATAACTCAGTGTGGACATGGAAATCCGCTCGCGTCCGTGGACGGTGGTTCATGATTTGTCATTGGTCCTTGGTCCTTGGTTCTTGGTCCTTGGTTGCCGCATTTCACCAATCACAAATGACTATTGACCGTATTTCGCCACTACCCTCTCCAT
>JBBSAF010000220.1:0-4850 GCA_038252525.1 Tepidisphaerales bacterium | reverse complement strand
TAGGCGGGGAGCCGGCAGGGGGCGCCGCCGCTTTCCATTACGGTTCAGTTCTCCTTTGCGATCTTTGCTTCCTTGAAATTCTTGTGCGACACCTTGGGTGGAAATAAAAGAGGCGCGGCCAAGGGACGGGCCGCGCCCATTTCGTTGATGCGGAGGAGGGTCGCGGTCAGACGACCGGTTCCTTCCAGCTATTCAGGACGCGCATGTAGTTGGCCCGCTCGAAGGCGCCTTGGTCGGGGCAGCGGAGGAGGTTCATGCTGCCCTTCATCTGGCGGATCGAGGTGTATTCGTGGGATTCCATCCACTTGAGCATCTCATCCTTGACCAGCTTCAGGTGGCGCGGGCCGTTGCGGAGGATGGCGGAGACGATCTGGACGGTGTCGGCGCCGGTCATGACGCTCTTGATGGCGTCGGTGGCGGAGTGGACGCCGCCGGAGACGGCCAGGGACGCCTGGACGCGGCCGGAGAGGATGGCGAGCCATCGGAGCCGCAGGGGCAGCTCGGTGCTGTCGGAGAGGTGGACCTTGGGTTCGACCTCGAGGGTTTCGATGTTGATGTCGGGCTGGTAGAAGCGGTTGAACAGGACCAGTCCGTCGGCGCCGGCGTCGTCGAGCTGGGCGCAGAGGTTGGGGATGCTGGAGTAGAACTGCGAGAGCTTCACGGCGACGGGGATCGAGACGGCGGCCTTGACCAGCTTGAGGGTATCGACGACGCGGCTTTCGACGGCGACGCCGGTCTCCTGGGGGTCGGTGGCGACAAAGTAGATGTTGAGCTCCATCGCGTCGGCGCCGGCTTGTTCGATTTGCTTGGCGTAATCGACCCAGCCGCCGGGGGTGGCGCCGTTGAGGGAGGCGATCACCGGGACGGCGACGGCGTCCTTGACCTTGCGGATGTGCTCGAGGTATTGGGTGGGTCCGAGTTTGAAGTCATCGGGATCGGGGAAATAGCTCAGGGCCTCGGCATAGGCGTCGGCGTAGATTTCCATGTGGTAGATGGTCGCGCGCTGCTCGGTGGAGATTTGCTCCTCGAACAGCGAGTGCATGATGATGGCGCTGCTGCCGGCGTCCTCGAGGCGTCGCACGGCGTCGAGGTTGTCGACGATCGGCGAGGCGCCGACCATCAGCGGATGGCTCAGTCGCAGTCCCATGTACGTTGTTGACAGGTCCATTGGTTTTCCACCTTTCGGGATTCGCCGCCGCGGTGATCGGGGCCGGTGAATCGGGTTTCGGGGGGTTGAAGTTGATTCGCGTTGTCGGAGGCCGGCCTCCCGGCGCCGAGGCCGCGGGAATCGCGGCGGTCGGCGTCGGGGGACGGCCCGCATGTCCTCATTCGGCGGTCTTGGCGGCCTCGGGCTTGACCGGCGGGGGGGGTGTGCCGGTGTTGGCGCCGATGGCCATCTTCGAGAGCTGGTCGTAGACGCTGAAACGCTTGACGATATCGAGCTGGGCCTGGGCCATGAGCATCTTGAATCGCTCGGGGTTCTGCTGCTCGACCATGCGGAAGCGGGTCTCGTTCCGCACATAGTTGGCGAGCGGCGCCTTGGGAGCGCCGGAATCCATTTGCAGCGGGGCCTCGCCGTTTTCGGACCTTCGGGGATCGAAGCGATACAGCGGCCAATAGCCGGTATCGACGGCGAGCTTTTGCTGCTCGGCGCCGAACGCCATGTCATAGCCGTGGGCGATGCAGTGGCTGTAGGCGAGGATGAGGGAGACGCCGGGGTAGGCCTCGGCCTCCTGGAAGGCCTTGACGGTTTGCACGTCCTTGGCTCCGAAGGCGACCTTGGCGACATAGACGTTGCCGTAGCTCATGGCGATGAGGCCGAGGTCTTTTTTGGCCGTCGCCTTGCCGGAGACGGCGAACTTGGCGGCGGCGCCCATGGGGGTGCTCTTGGACGCCTGTCCGCCGGTGTTGGAATAGACCTCGGTGTCGAGGACGAGGATATTGACCTTTCGTCCGCAGGCCATCACATGGTCGAGGCCGCCGAAGCCGATGTCATAGGCCCAGCCGTCGCCGCCGACGATCCAGACGCTCTTCTTGACCAAATAGTCGGCCAACAGCGTCAGCCACTTGGCGTCGGCGGTGCCGAGGGTGGCAAGCTTTTCCTTCAGGGCCTTGACGCGGTCGCGTTGGGCGAAGATCCCGGTTTCGGCGGATTGGTCGGCGTCGATGATGTCGCCGACGAGCTTCTCGCCGATGTCGCCGGCCATGCGCTTGAGCATCTCGATGGCCTGTTCCTGGTGCTTGTCGAGGGCCAGTCGCATGCCCATGCCGAACTCGGCGTTGTCCTCGAAGAGCGAGTTGCTCCACGCCGGGCCGCGACCGTCGGAATTGACGGCGTACGGCGTCGTCGGGAGGTTGCCGCCGTAGATGCTGGAGCATCCGGTGGCGTTGGCGATGAGCATGCGGTCGCCGAAGAGCTGGGTCATGAGCTTGACGTAGGGCGTTTCGCCGCAACCCGAGCAGGCGCCGCTGAACTCGAAGAGGGGCTGGAGGAACTGGCTGCCCTTGACATCGAGGCGGATCTTGGAGCGGTCGGGCTCGGGGAGGTTGAGGAAGAACTCGAAGTTCTCGGCCTCGGGCTTGCGGATCGGCTCCTGGGCGACCATGTCGATCGCCTTGTGCTTCGGGTTGGACTTGTCCTTGGCAGGGCAGATCATGACGCATAGCCGGCAGCCGGTGCAGTCCTCGGGGGCGACCTGGATGGTGTATTTATCCCCGCGGAAATCGGCGGCCTTGTAGTCAATGCTCTTGAAGGTGGACGGAGCGTCGGCGAGCTGTTTGGGGTCATAGACCTTGGCGCGGATGGCGGCGTGGGGGCAGGCCATGGCGCACTTGTTGCACTGGATGCAGATGGAGGGATCCCAGGTGGGGATTTCGAGTGCGATGTTGCGTTTTTCCCATTTGGCGCTGGCGGTGGGCCAGGTGCCATCGACGGGGAAGGCGCTGACGGGCAGGAGGTCGCCGTTGCCGGCGAGCATGACGGCGGTGACCTTCTTGAGGAAGTCGGGGGCGTCGTCGGAGATGATCGGGGGCTTGACGCGGGTCGCCGTCACATGGTCGGGGTACTCGACCTGATACAGATGGGCGAGGGTGTGGTCGACGGCGGCGAAGTTCTTCTGGACGACCTCGTCGCCCTTTCGGCCATAGGTTTTCTTGATGGATTTCTTGATCTGCTCGATGGCCTCCTCGCGGGGCAGGACGCCGCTGATGCCGAAGAAGCAGGTTTGCATGATGGTGTTGATGCGCCCGCCCATGCCGGTCTCCTTGGCGACCTGGTAGGCGTCGATCACATAGAAGCGGAGCTTCTTGCCGATGATCTCGTGCTGGACCTCCTTGGGAAGCTGGTCCCACACGTGGTTCTTGTCGTAGGGGGCGTTGAGGAGGAAGACGCCGCCGGGGGTGGCGGAACCGACGACATCGTACTTGTCCAGGAAACTGTATTGGTGGCAGGCGACGAAGTTGGCCCGGCTGACGAGATAGGCCGACTTGATGGGCTTGCGACCGAATCGCAGGTGGGAGATGGTGATGGCGCCGGACTTCTTGGAGTCGTAGACGAAATAGCCCTGGGCGAAGTTTTCGGTCTCCTCGCCGATGATCTTGATCGAGTTTTTGTTGGCGCCCACCGTGCCGTCGGCGCCGAGGCCGAAGAAGACGGCGCGGATGACGCCGTCGGGTTCGATGTCGAGGGTCTGGTCGTAATCGAGGGACAAACGGGTGACATCGTCCATGATGCCGATGGTGAAGTGGCGCTTGGGCGATGGCTTGGCGAGCTCGTCGAAGACGCCCTTGACCATGGCGGGGGTGAACTCCTTGCTGCTCAGTCCGTAGCGCCCGCCGATGATCTTGGGTTCGGTGGCGATGTGGCCGTCGAGCCTGGCTTCATGCAGGGCGTTGACGACATCGAGATAAAGCGGATCGCCTTGGCAGCCGGGTTCCTTGGTGCGGTCGAGGACGGCGATGGACTGGACGGAGGCGGGCAGGGCCTTGGCGAACGCCTCGCCGGACCAGGGACGATAGAGGCGGACCTTGAGGATGCCGACTTTCTCGCCTTGGGCGTTCATCCAGGTGACGGCCTCCTCGGCGGTCTCGGCGCCGGAACCCATCAGCACCAATACGCGGGTGGCCTGGGGATCGCCGACGTAATCGAAAAGGTTGTAGGTCCGGCCGGTGAGCTTGCCGAATTGCTCCATGACCTCCGTGACGACCTTGGGGGTGACATCATAGAAGCGGTTGCAGGATTCGCGGGCCTGGAAGAAGGTGTCGGGGTTCTGGGCGGTGCCGCGGAGCAGGGGCTTGTCGGGGGTCAGGGCGCGGAGGCGATGTTCGGCGACGAGTTCATCGTCGATCATTTGGCGCAGGTCGTTGTCGGTGAGCTCCTCGATCTTGGCGACCTCGTGGCTGGTGCGGAAGCCGTCGAAAAAGTGCAGGAAGGGGACTCGGGTGCGAAGGGTGGCGGCGTGGGCGACCAGCGCCAGGTCGTGGGCCTCCTGGACGCTGTTGCTGCAGAGCATGGCGAAGCCGGTCATGCGGCAACCCATGACATCCTGATGGTCGCCGAAGATCGACAGGGCGTGGGTGGCGAGCGTGCGGGCCGATACATGCATGGCGAAGGGGGTGAGTTCGCCGGCGATCTTGTACATGTTGGGGATCATCAGCAGCAGACCCTGCGACGCGGTGAACGTCGTGGTCAAGGCGCCCGCCTGGAGGGCGCCGTGGGCGGCGCCGGCGGCGCCGCCTTCGGACTGCATCTCGGTGACTTGCGGGATGGTGCCCCAGATGTTCTTGCGGCCTTTGCTGGACCACTCGTCGGCCAACTCGCCCATGGTGCTGCTGGGGGTGATGGGATAGAT
>JBBSAF010000219.1:0-4857 GCA_038252525.1 Tepidisphaerales bacterium | reverse complement strand
TTCGATTTGCTCAGCCTTGGCGAGTGCATGATCCGCCTCTCCCCCCCCGGCCACGGGCGCATCGAGTTCTCGCCCCTCCTCGAAGTCCACGTCGGCGGCGGCGAATACAACGTCGCCTACGCCCTCGCCCGCCTCGGCCTCCACACCGCCTGGATCGGCGGCCTCAATTCCTCCCCCGTGGGCGCCCTCCCCGAACTCCTCCACACCGCCGCCGCCGGCACCGCCCGCATCCAACGCTGATCCTTTCCCCCTTCTCCGCCCACCCTCCGTGCGCCGACCCTCCCTTTCCTCCTGGCAACCGACAACTGGCAACAGGCAACTGCTCACTGCTACACTCCCTCCATGTCCCCGCTGCTCGATCCCGCCTTCCTCGCCAAGCTCGACCGGCTCGATCTGGTCAGCCGCAAGCTCCTCACCGGCAAGCTCAAGGGCGAGCGCCGATCCAAGCGCTGGGGCGCCAGCGTCGAGTTCGCCGATTACCGCAACTACGTCGTCGGCGACGACCTCCGCTTCATCGACTGGAACATCTACGCCCGACTCGACAAGCTCTTCCTCAAACTGTTTTTGGAGGAGGAGGACCTCGCCCTCCATATCCTCATCGACGCCAGCGCCAGTTGCGACTACGGCGAACCTCCCAAGTTCCTTTACATCCAGCAACTCGCCGCCGCCCTCGGCTATGTCGGCCTCGTCAATTACAACCGCGTCAGCCTCTCGGCCATGGCCGGCGACGCCCTCCTCGACACCGGCCCGTTGCGCGGCCGAACCAAGGTCCCCCGCATCCTCGATTTCCTGGGCGCCCTGAAACCCGCCGGCGCCGGCGATCTCCCCGCCGCCTGCAAACGCTTCGCCCTCTCCCATCGCGCCAAGGGCGTCTGCGTCGTCATTTCCGACTTCTTCGACAAGGCCGGCCACGCCGCCGCCCTCAAATACCTCGTCGGCGGACACTACGACCTGTTCGCCATCCACGTCCTGTCCCCCCAGGAGCTCGATCCCCCCCTCCAAGGCGATCTGAAGCTCCGCGACATCGAGGACGGCCAACTCGCCGAGGTCTCCATCACCGGCGCCCTGCTCAAACGCTATCACACCGCCCTCGACGCCTGGCGAACCGAACTGCGCGATTACCTCACCCGACGCGGCGGCGCCTACATCCCCGCCAACACCGCCGAGCCGTTCGACGCCCTGATCCTCCAAACACTCCGCCGTCGCGGCCTTCTGGGGTGAGCCATGAACTGGATGCCCACATTCCTCAACGCCCCCGCCGCCCTGTGGGCCGCCGCCTTCACCGTCCCCCCGCTCATCGCGCTCTATTTCCTCAAACTCCGCCGCCAGGAGCGCATCGTCCCCTCGACCCTCCTGTGGCGCCGGGCGGTGATGGACCTCCAAGTCAACGCACCCTTCCAGCGCCTCCGCCGCAACCTGCTGCTGCTTTTGCAACTGCTCATCCTCGCGGTGCTTTGCCTCGCCCTCGCCCGCCCCGTCGTCGATTCCACCGTCAAGGCCGGTAAATTGACGGTCCTCCTTATCGACCGCTCGGCCTCGATGGCCGCCGTCGATGTCGGCGCCGCCCGCTCCCGCCTCGACATCGCCAAATCCCGCGCCAAGGATCTGATCGCCACCCTCGACCGCGACGCCGCCGCCATGGTCATCGCCTTCGACGATGAACCCCAACTCATCCAAACCTTCACCGCCGACGCCCAGCTTCTCCGATCCGCCATCGACACCATCGCCCAAACCGACCGCGGATCGAGCCTCAAGCTCGCCTACAAAATGGCCGAGGCGCCCGCCACCTTCGTCGAGGCCCAGCTGCGCGCCAACGTCACCCCCGAGGTGTTCCTCCTGTCCGATGGGCGCGTCGCCGACGCCGATTCGCTCCGTCTTTCCGGCCGGCTCACCTTCGACCGCATCGGCTCGGACCAAACCCCCAACGTCGGCATCGTCGCCCTCGACGCCAAACGCGATTACGAAAAGCCCAACCACGTCGAGGTCTTCGCACGCCTCGCCAACTTCGGTCCCGACCCCGTGAGTCCCATGGTCCAACTCTCCGTCGATGGCCAGGTCGCGCAAATCTCCGGCGTCGATCTGTTGCCCGAGCGCTGGGATGAACCCACCCGCCGCGCGTATCTCGACGCCCATCCCGCCGGCGCCCGCGACGCCGTGTGGTTCACCCTCGACCTGGACCGTTCGGCGGTGATCGAGGTCCGCCAACTCCCGCCCCCCGGCGACGCCCTCGCCGCCGACGACGCCGCGTGGGTCGTCGTCCCGCCGCCGCGACCGTTGCGATTGATGCTCGTCACCCGCGGCAATTATTTCCTCGAAAAACTCGCCGCCGCGCTCAAGGTCGATTCCCCCGCCACCGTCACCCCCGCGGCCTACGAATCCTCGTTCTACGCCGACGGCCCTGCCAACCCCGCCCACTTCGACGTCATCGTCTTCGACCGTTATCAACCCGACCGCCTCCCCGATTCCGGCGCGTTCATTTATTTCGGCGTCGTTCCCAAGCCCCTCTCCGGCTGGACCACCCCCAACGCCGCCGGCGCCCCCCGCGAGATCGAGGACATCTCGATCCTCGATTGGCGCCGCGACCACCCCATGCTCCGCCACCTGTCGCTCTCCCGTCTCTATATCGCCCGCGCCCTGGCGCTGAAGGTCCCCCCCGAGGCCGAAATCCTCGTCGATGGCGACAAAGGTCCGCTCATCGTCCTCGCCCGCGAGGGCCGGCGCACCCATTTGGTCATCGCCTTCGACCTGCTCCAAAGCACCTGGCCGGTCCACCATGCCAGCTTCCCCCTGTTCATGCACAACGCCATGCAATATCTCGCCCTCGGCGCCGACATGGCCATCCGTCGCGCCCACACCCCCGGCGACGCCCCCGTCATCCCCCGCGCCGCCCTCGACCGTGCCGGTCTGGACCGTGCCGGTCTCGACCGCGCCGGTTTCACCGGCCCCGTGCGACTCATCGGCCCCGGCCTCGACCGTCCACTCACCCTCTCGCCCACCGGCGATGGGGTCCTCCCCGCCCTCGAAAAAGTCGGCCTATACCGCACCGAACCGGCGTTGGCGCCGTATTCCCCCATCGCGGTGAACCTATTGAATCCCATCGAAAGCGATTTGTCCCCCGCCGACCACGCCCCCGGCGGCGTCGGCCGAACCGTCTCCGGCGCCCGGTCCGCCGCCCGACGCGAGCTCTGGCGATACCTCCTCGCCGCCGCGATCCCCCTGCTTCTTCTGGAATGGTTCATCCACACCCGCCGCGCCCACCTCTGAACCCCCGCGGAATGCCGCCGCCAAAGGAGAGGGAGGCAGAGGGAAGGAAGGTAGGCGGAAGAAAGGTAGGCGGTAGGCGGTAAGCGGAAGAAGTGTGCGCCTCCCGCTCACAGCCTCCCACTTACAACTTACAACTTACAACCTACAACCTACAACTTACAACCACTCCCCACCCCTCACCCCGCAACGTGCCTCCCCAACTCGCAACTCGCAACTTCCTCCCCAACTCGCAACTTCCTCCCCACCCAGCTACCCCCATTCCACATGTCCCGCCAAAATCCGATGCAGTTTTCCCCCCTCCCGCACCAACAGCCGCCCGATCGAATCGATCCCCTCGCACATCCCCTCCACCGCCGGTTCGTCGGCCCGGTCCACGATCCGCACCCTCCGGCCGACCAGCGCGTGATGCCGGTTGTACTGGTTGAGCAGCATCGCCGGCGGGCCTTCCCCGCGCCGTCCCAATAGCGTCCGCACCGCGATCGCCACCACCGCCGCCACCTCGGTCGAATCCAACCTTCCCCGGCTCACCATCGAAAGCGACGCCACCCGCCCGCGCAACCCCGCCGGCAATTCCGCCGGATCCAACATGACGTTCATCCCCACCCCGATCAGGTCCACCTTGTGCATCCGCTCGCACAGCAGCCCCGCGACCTTCCGCCCGTCATACAGCACATCATTGGGCCACTTCAGCGAAAATCCGTCATCCCCCGTCAACGCCGCCGCCGCGTTCCGCACCGCCAGCCCCGCGATCAACGGGATTTGCAGCGGCGAAAGGTGCTCGTCTATCGGCAGCGCCACCGTCATCGTCAGGTTCCCCGCCGGCGCCAGCCACGTGTTCGATCCCCTTCCCCGCCCGGCCGACTGCCGCCCGGCCAACACCACCGCCGGCGCATAAAGCTCCCCCCGTCGGCGCAACTCCGCCGCATGGTCATTGGTGCTTCGCAGCCGCGGGAACCAATGCACCCGCATCGCCCCCATCCGCCGCCGCAACTCCGCGATCCGATATCCCATTTCGTCCCCGCCCCCGCCCTGTTTTTCGCAACGCCTTGCGGCCACCCACTCGGCCATCCTCCACGGATTGGAATGCAGTCTCACCGATTTTCACGGATTGTCACGGATTGCCCCGGAAAAACCGATCACCGTCGCTCCGCCCCCTCCCCTCCCCTCTGTGTCAATCTGTGAAATCCGTGGACACACTATTCTGTTCTTCTTACCCAAGAAACAGGGCGCCCGGGTCTTTGCCTTGGCCATGCAACCCATCATGTCAATTCCCCCGCCCTTCTCTGTCTCGATCCTTTCGATGCCTGTTGCCACAGAGATCCCGGAGGGAGAAGAAACAGGGTCATAAGCCTTTACCCCCTGATCGCCGCATATCCTTGGGCATTTATGCTCGACGCGCGCAAATGGATTTTGACCCTTTTCCAACCCTCTACCTCTCCCACCCCCCGACGCGCTACTCACAACGCACAACTCACCACGGGAGAAGAAACAGGGTCATAAGCCTTTACCCCCTGATCGCCGCATATCCTTGGGCATTTATGCTCGACGCGCGCAAATGGATTTTGACCCTTTTCCAACCCTCTACCTCTCCCA
>JBBSAF010000218.1:0-4874 GCA_038252525.1 Tepidisphaerales bacterium | reverse complement strand
CGGAGCCAACGCGGCTCCGCTTTCATTCACATCCAATTCAACGACGACCGATCAATCGACCGTCGCCATCGCCGACAGCACCGGCTCATTGTGCCGTCGCGTCCTCAGCACCCCGCCCTCCATGACCCCCTTGATCTTCGCCAACGCCTTGTTCTGGATCTGACGCACCCGTTCCTTGGTCACGCCGATGATCCGGCCCACCTGCTCCAGCGTCATCGGCGAATCATCCTTCTGTTCCCAGTTGAACCGACGCGCGATCACCGTCTGCTCGGTGTCGCTCAGATCCGCCAAATTGCGGTCCACGATCGCCTTGAGCTCATCCAGGCAATCCTCCTCCACCTGATCCCGACGGCGATCCTGCCAGTCGCTCTTCTCCAAATCCGGCTCGAACTCCACCGGAAACCGCGACCGATGCCGCGAACTCTTCATCGCCGTCCGGCTGAACGCCTTCAGGATCGCCCGGCACGCATAGGTGCTGAACTTGAACCCGCGGTCCACGCTGAACTTCTCCACCGCCCGCATCAACGCCATGTTCCCTTCCGACACAATCTCCGCGAAGTCCGTGTCACCCAGCCGCGTCCGCTTGGCCATCGCCAACACCAGCGCCAGGTTCGTCCGCACCAAATACTCACGGAAATGCTCCGCACGTCGATGCCAATCCAAAAACTCCTTCGCCGACGCCTTGGTCAAACCTTCTTTCTTGATCCGCTTTTGCAGTTTGCCCAGCTTCAACTTGGCATAATTGAACCGCCGGAACATCAACTGTTCCTCGGCCGTCCCCATGAGCTGCGGCGTCTGGGCCGGATTATCCGTCACCGCTTCGTCACGGGTCGGCTGATACCAGCTCGTCCGCGGCAACGCCGGGTCCGCCTCGGCGAACAACGTCTTCTCGACATCGCGCTTGGCAAACGCCTCGGCGTCCATATACGCATACACCTGCTCCAAGAGCGGCTCCACCTTCGCCCGCAACGCCTTGGGGACACCGGGGTTACGAGGATTGACTTGCCTGGTGGCCATGGAACCTCCTTGCTGTTAAGGCGACGCCGATGACTCGATCATCTTCGCCGCATCCCATTGTACGCTCTGCGGGCGAACCTTAAAGCACTTCCTTAATGCGATTCGCCGACAACCAACTTAACTCACACAAATAAAGACATTTACATTCAATCCGCTCCATCGAATCCCATTTCCGATTTCACTGGACACCTATCGCGGTCGGCCTCATATTGGACACGCCACGTCCTATATTGACAGTCCCGCCGACGCCAAAAGTTGCACCCCCGCCTTGACCTTTCGCACCGGCCCGTCCGCAGGGGTATACTTATTTTCCATGGCGGTCCTTTGCTTCGGCGGCAGTTTCAATCCGATTCATCACGGGCATCTCATTTGCGCCCGCGCCGCCGCCGAAACCCTCGGAATCGACCGGGTGAAACTCATCCCTTCGGCCCAACCCCCGCACAAACCGGACCAATCCCAACTCGCCCCGGCTCGACACCGACTGGCCATGGTCAAACACGCGATTGAAAACGATCCCCTTTTCGAGGTCGATGACCTTGAACTCACAAGGTCCGGCCCCAGTTATACTTATGACACGCTCTTGGCGCTGCGATCACGTGGATTGGCCGACATCCACTGGCTGATCGGCGCCGATATGCTCGCCATTTTCCCCCAGTGGCATCGCGCCGCCGACCTGCTGAAACTCGCCGCCTTCGACATTTTGGCCCGACCGGGGTGGCAATTTGACTTTGCCGCCCTGCCTCCGACCTTCCGATCCTTGGCCGACCGGGTGATCGATGCGCCGCTGATCGACCTCAGCGCCACCGACCTCCGCCGCCGCACCGCCGACGGACGGTCCATCCGCTACGCAACCCCCGATCCGGTAATTACTTACATCAACGCCCACCGGCTCTACCGCCCATGAACCCCTACGACCTGCTCTATGGTCTCGGACTGGCGGTCAGCGCCCCGGTGTGGGCCGCCCGGCGAACGTCGCGCAGGAAGGTGCTGTTCGCGCTCAACTCCCGCATGGCCAAGGAGTTGCGATCATCGACGGGCACCGGTCTCGGCATCCTCCTCCACGCCGTCAGCCTTGGCGAAATCAACGCCACTCGCGCCTTGGTCGCCGAGCTGCGCCAACGCCGGCCCGGCGCCCGGTTTCTCATAACCACAACCACCACAACGGGTTGGAACCGCGCCACCCAGCTCTACGGCGACGCCGCCGATGTCACCTTGCTGCGATTCCCGCTGGACTTTTCGGCGCCCATCCGGCGGATGCTCGAGCGGTTCCGACCGGCGGTGCTGGTGCTGATGGAACTCGAGGTCTGGCCGAATCTTATGGAACACTGTCGGCGACTGAACATCCCCGTCGCGGTGGTCAATGGTCGGCTCACCGAGGCGAGTTTCCACCGCTACCAACTGCTCGGCCCGGTCTCGCGCCGCATGTTCGGGGCATTGAGCCTAATCACCGCCCAGGAAAGGACTTACGCCGAGCGATTCATCGCCCTCGGCGTCCCGCCCGACCGGGTGATCGTCACCGGCACCATGAAGTTCGACACCGCCCGCCTCGCCGGCGGGGTCGCCGGCGCCGGCGAACTGGCGTTGGCCGTGGGATTGAAACCCGGCGAGCGGGTATGGGTCTGCGGCTCGACCGGACCCGGCGAGGAGGCGATCTGCTTGGACATATACCGGTCGCTGCGGGAGCGACATCCCGACCTGCGACTCATCCTGGTGCCCCGACATCCCGAACGATTCAACGAGGTGGCGCAACTCATTGTGGAAAAGGGGTTTGTGTTGGTCCGGCGCTCGGGCGCGGTCGCCGCTCCATCCGATGTAAACCCGGTCATCCTCGGGGACACGATGGGGGAATTGAACCGGTTTTATTCCCTCGCCAGGGCGGTGTTCGTGGGGCGCAGCCTGGTCGATCTGGGACCGCGGCAACAGGGCAGCGACATGATCGAACCGGCGGCCTTGGGCAAACCGGTCGCGGTCGGCCCGTTCACCGGCAACTTCGCCGAGGTGGTCCGGGCCTTGGTGGGCGGCGACGGGTTGGCGGTGGCGCCCGACGCCGAGGGCCTGCGTCGAATCGTCGCCGACTGGCTGGCGAACCCGGCCGCGGCGATGGGGATGGGCGCGCGGGCGCGGCAGGTCGTCCAGCGCGAATCCGGCGCGACGACGCGGAACGCCGAGCGAATCGACCGCCTACTCCCCCGATGAATCGTCCCATCAGCGCGGAAACTATTTAACGGGGACAGGTACCTTTATTTACGCACACGGCGGATGTCCAAATAAAGGTACCTGTCCCCGTTATTTTCGTTATACGCGATAAATCGTTGTAGATAAAGAGAATACTGCTAACGGGGACAGGTACCTTTATTTACGCACACGACGGATGTCCAAATAAAGGTACCTGTCCCCGTTATTTTCGGAGGGGTTGGCGGGTGGCGAGGGTGGCGTCGTCTAGGCCGACGCGGGTGTGTTCGCGGGCTTCGATGGCGAGGGCGAGTTCGGCGTCGTCGATGGGTTGATTGCGGACGGTGCCGGCGTAGACGGCCCAGCCTTCGGCGCCGTGGACCATGAGGTTGGTGCGGGTTCTGTAGAGGCCGCCCTCGGCGACGAAGCGGACGCCGGGGAGGGCGGGGTCGGCCTGTTTGCTGATAAGGGTGGCCTCGCCTTCGCTTTTGGCCATGGCTTTCATGTAGACCGGCAGGACGAAGCCGGCGCTGACGGGCAGGGGCATGGTGAAGTGGATGACGCCGTAAGCGGTTTTGCCGGTGGGACTCAGCCAAATCTGGTGGGTGTGTTCATCGGATTTCTTGAGCGGTTCGGCCTTCCAACCGACCGGGGGAACGCAGACGGCGTTGACGCTGGATACGATTTGGGCCGATTGCAGGACTTGGGCGGCGGCACCGGTCGGGAGGGCGGTGGCGCGGGCGGACCAATCGCCTTGGCAGGCGGTGGGGCCGGCCGCACATAAAATCATCACGATCAAACACTTGCGATCCATCATCCCTCGTTTCATGGAACCCAGCGCCCCCATCGGTCGGCCATAATCGGATACGGAACGGATGAAAGTCCGGTTTTCATCCGTTGTCGATATGAGTTTATGCCGATTACATTGATGTTTTGCATCGTCGAATATCAGCGGCCCCGCACCGATCCGGCGGGGCCGTCACGAGTGAATCCGTCGCCATGGCCACCATCCTCATTGTCGATGACAACCTCGATGCGTGCCAGCCGTTGGCCCGGCTGCTGCGGATTTTGGGGCACAACGGGGTGTGCGTGGGCGGCGGGGCCGAGGCGTTGGATTATATCGGCAAGAGCAAACCCGATGCCGTCATATTGGACATCATGATGCCGGGGATCGACGGTTGGGATGTGCTCAAACGACTGCGGGACGATCCGAACACCCGCGACCTGCCGATCATCATGTTCAGCGCGCTCGGTGACGATGCCACGCGAAGCCATGCCTTCGACGGGGGGGCCAATGACTATTGGGTGAAGGGGATGTTTGATTTTCAGACGCTGAAGCATGGGATTGAGCGGGTGGTAAGTTGCGGGTTGTGAGTTGTGAGTGAAGAGGGGGGGCTCTTGTTTTTTCTCCGCCTACTTTGCTTCCGCCTACCGCCTACTTGGGGTTGTGAGTTGCGGGTTGTGAGTTGCGGGTGAAGAGGGGCGGTCTCTTGTTTCTTCTCCGCCTACTTTGCTTGCGCGTACGGTCGGGGGCTGATAATGACACGTCGCTCTTTTCAGGAGCAATAAGGCCGTCCTCCTTTATTGATGTTGTGTTTGACGTGTCACCCTCAAGTGGCGATGGAATGCGCAAAAAGGCAACGGGTGGGCAGTTTTGCGAATAAAGGTACCTGTCCCCGTTATTT
>JBBSAF010000217.1:0-4928 GCA_038252525.1 Tepidisphaerales bacterium | reverse complement strand
GCTTCCCGTTGCGGGCCGGGAATTGTTGGGTCCGCTGGCGTTCCTGCGGCGCCCGTTCAGCTTGGCCGGACGGCGCGATCTCGATGGCGGGGGTGTCGAGCTGGACCTGATTCACCGCCGGGTGGGGACCGGCACCGATTGGATGGGTCAACTCGCTCCGGGAACGACGGTCAGCATCCTCGGCCCGTTGGGCAATCGTTTTTCCCTGCCGGAAAACAACGGCGTGGCCATCCTCGTCGGCGGCGGGGTCGGCATCCCGCCGATGATCTATTTGGCGTCCACCTTGGTGGGTCGCAAGGCCGTCGCGTTCAGCGGCGCGTTGACGCAAGACCTTTTGCCGATGGGGGTTACGGCCAACGCCCCCCGTCCCGGCGCTGACGCCATCGATCCGCTTTACAACATCGACGAGTTCGCCCGTTTCGGGGTCCCCGCCGTCATCAGCACCGACGATGGCAGCTACGGTTTTCGCGGCTTCATCACCCAGGCGCTGGAACGATATCTCGACGCCTATTTCACGGACAACGCCGACCGAAACCGTGCCGTGATCTACACTTGTGGCCCGGAGGCGATGATGAAACGGGTCGCCGAGATCGCCATCCGACGGCGAATCGCCTGCCAGGTCGCCGTCGAGCGCTCTATGGCCTGCGGGATGGGGACCTGCCAAAGTTGCGTGATTCGTCTGAAACGCGATCCGGCCCGCGATGGCAAGGCGTTCGAGGGGAAGGATTGGATTTATAAACTCGCCTGCACCGACGGGCCGGTGTTCGATGCCGAAGACCTGCTCTGGTAAGGGGTCATGACGGGCCGAGGCAAGGGCATGGGGGCAACGGGAATGCAATCATGGTTGACTTATCGGTGAATCTGGCCGGGCTGAAATTGTCGAATCCGACGATGACCTGCTCGGGAACGTGCGGGTACGCCAACGAATACGCGGATTTCATGGAGATGGGCGGGCTGGGGGCGTTCGTCACCAAGTCGATCACGCGCGAGGAGCGTGCGGGCAACGCGCCGGGGCGGATCGTCGAGGTGCGGGCGGGCATGCTCAACGCCATCGGGCTGGCGAATGTCGGGCTGGATCGGTTCCTGGCCGAAAAGGTTCCGCTATTGCGCCGGATGCCGTGTCCGGTGATCGTCAATGTGGCGGGGCATTCGACGGACGATTATGTCGAGACCTGCGCGGCGATGAACGGTTTGGATTGCGTGTCGGCGGTCGAGTTGAACGTCTCGTGCCCCAATGTGCGCGACGGGCTGACATTCGGGACGCATCCGGGGCGGCTGCGCGAGTTGACGGCGGCGGTGAAGGGGGTTTTACCGGCGAAGAAGTTGATCGTGAAGTTGTCGCCGAATGTCGAGGACATCACGGCGACGGCGAAGGCGGCGATCGACGGGGGGGCCGAGGCGCTGTCGCTGGTGAACACGTTCACGGCGATGGCGATCGACATCCACAAGCGCCGGCCGCGGTTGGCCAACGGGACGGGAGGGTTGAGCGGGCCGGCGATCAAGCCGATCGCGCTGCATCTGGTGAGCCGGGTGTATCGCGGCGTCGCGCGGGATGCGGGGGTGCCGATCATCGGGATGGGGGGGATCCAGTATTGGACCGACGCGGTGGAGTTCGTGCTGGCCGGGGCGTCGGCGGTGGCGATCGGGACGGCGTTGTTCGTGGATCCGGCGACGCCGAACAAGATCGTGGCGGGATTGACGGAGTACATGGAGAAAGCCGGGGTCCACCGATTGTCGGATTTGGTGGGGGCGTTGGAGATGCCGGGGGATCAGCCGCGGGCGACGCCGTATGGGTGAGGTGCGAAAACCACGATTGGGGCGAAGATTCCTGTGGTGATAACGCGGCGGCGCGGGAGAGGGCGCGACCGGGAGAGGTCCGGGCCCGACGTCGCGCGGCGCGGATGGCGAAAGATCAGGGCGACCCCTTCATCGCACGTTGGGAGAATTTGGCCACAGAGGGCGCAGAGGACACAGAGGAGGAAGGGATGGATGGGTTGACGGAGAAAATCATCGGTGCGGCCATCGAGGTGCATCGGGTTTTGGGGCCGGGATTGCTCGAATCGATTTATGAGGAGTCGCATTGCGTCGAATTGGGGTTGCGAGGGTTGTCGGTGCGGCGGCAGGTGGAGATCGAGGTGAATTACAAAGGCAACGTCATCAAGGGCCAGCGGATCGACCTGCTGGTCGAGGAGGAGGTTGTCGTCGAGGTCAAGTCGGTCGCAAAACTGCACGAGGTGGCGGTGGCGCAGGTGCTTTGCCATCTCCGTGCATCGGGATTGAAACGCGGACTGCTCCTGGATTTCGGCGAGTGTCGATTGTTGGACGGCATCAAACGGGTTTCTCTGTGATCCCGGTGCCCCCTGTGGGGAAAAACAGGATGACCCCTTTATCGCACCTGACCCCTTTATCGCACCCAACCGCCTCGCCACCCTCCCCGACCAAGCCCGCGCCGTCCGTCCCCCCAAATAAAAGTACCTGTCCCCTTTAGATAAAGGGGGCAGGTACTTTTATTTCGCGCCCATCGTGATGAGGTCTTGGATTTCACAGGATGTTCAGGGTCGGGGTCGGGGGCTGGGCCTTGCGGAGGGTGATTTGGTTGAGGAGGTTGGTGACGAGGGATTCGAGGGAGGCTTTTAGTTTTTCGTCGCCGTCGAAGTTGGCGTGGGGGTTGCCGGCGTCGGAGTTGACGCGGAGGCTCGTCACCATGGGGAGGTGTCCCAAGTACGGGATGTTCATGGCTTGGGCGGCGGATTCGGCGCCGCCGCGGCCGAAGATGTCGTGTTCGGTCCCGTCGGGGCCGATGAAGTAGCTCATGTTTTCGACGAGGCCGAGGACGGGTGTGCCGAGTTGCTCGAACATTTTGACCGCGCGGAGGGCGTCATCGAGGGCGACTTGTTGGGGGGTGGCGACGACGACGGCGCCGGTGAGGGGCAGGAGTTGGCAGAGAGTGAGGGGCACGTCGCCGGTGCCGGGGGGCAGATCGACGATGAGGTAATCGAGGGCGGGCCAATCGGTGTTGTCGCTGAAGAGCTGTTTGAAGGCGCCGTGGGCCATCGGGCCGCGCCAGATGAGGGGCTTGTCCTGGTCGACGAGGCAGCCGATGGTGATGGCGTGGATTCCGTGGACGGAGATGGGGGTGAGCTTGTTGCCGCGGAGCTGGGGGGTTTGGCCCTTCAATCCCAGCATGGTGGGCATGGAGGGGCCGTAGATGTCGCCGTCCATGAGGCCGACGGCGTGGCCGCGACGGGCGAGGCCGATGGCGAGGTTGACGGCGATGGTGGACTTTCCGACGCCGCCCTTGCCGGCGCCGACGGCGATGACGTTTTTCACCTGCGGGAGGATGGACGGGGGCGCTGACGGGGCGGACTCGGCGCCGCGGGCGGTGAGATCGACGGTGACGGTGGTGGCGCCGGCGGAACGGACGGCCTTTTCGACATCGCGGCGGATGGTGTCCTTCAGGGGGCAGTTGGGGGTGGTCAATTCGACGGTGACGGCGACGGAGGGGCCGTCGATTTTGATGTTCTTGACCATGCCGAGGGTGACGATGTCCTTGAAGAGCTCGGGGTCGTGGACGGTCTTGAGGGCGTTGAGGACGGAGTCTTGGGTCAATGCCATGGGGAAGCCTTTCGGGTTGGGGGGACCGGATTATAGGGGCAGGCGGCGGCGGGGCGAAGGCGATGATGCAATAAAAAAGTGAGGGACGGCGGGGGCGGGGCGTGTCGTTGGCATATTCCACTCGCCGGTCGGCGTTCGGCGTTCGGGATTTTCATGTCGCGGGGGCGCTATCGCCCTCGCCTTTTCAATTCAAGCCAATGACGACGGCGCTCAACGGGGGTTTTCACAACCTCCATACCCCGTTGGCGCCGGTTACGCCGTTGGCCGGGGGCGCGGGCCCCCACGCGACGCGGGACTGCCGCAGCCGACGACGGACTGGTGTACCGCCGCGAGATGTGAGGAGGTGGACGGTGCCCGGAGGCGCGAGGCGGATGCCTTCGTCACGCAGGGGGTGATCGCAAGAGGATAATTCGTGAATTTTGCAACACGGAGGCGCGAGGGGGATGCCTTCGTCACGCAGGGGGGGGCGGGCGGCGAAGATCGTTGGTTCGCGGCGCTGCGTGGGGAGGGGCTGGCGTTTATGATCCGAGGATGGAACCGACCTCGACGGACATGGACGGCGCGATGCCCGCCGGGGGGTCGGGGGTGGCGGAGTTGGTCGCCCGGGAGGGGGCGGGGGTGAGTGCGGGGGTGAACATCACGCCGGGGGCGGATGATGATGGATGGGTGGTGCCGGCGCCGGTGACGCTGGCGGACGGGACGCGGCTGCAACTTTATAAGGATGGCGAGGCGCTGCACGCGGCGTATGAGAAGATCCGGTCGGCGCGGCGTCGGATTTGTTTGGAGGTTTACATTTTCGCGTCGGATGAGACGGGGCGGGCGTTTGCGGAGCTCTTGGGTCGCAAGGCCCGGGAGGGGGTGGAGGTGTATGTGGTGTACGACGCCTTCGGGTCCTTGGCGTCTGATCGTGGGATGTTCGAGGGGATGCGGCGGTCGGGGGTGCATCTGCAGGTGTTCCATCCGATCCGGCCATGGGAGACGCGGCACAGTTGGCGGCCGTTCAACCGGGATCACCGGAAGCTGTTGGTGATCGACGATTCGGTGGCGTGGATGGGGGGGTTGAACATCGGTGCGGAGTACGCGGGGTCGTGGATCGTGCCCTCGTCGGGGGGGTCGGATTTTTGGCGTGACAACGCGGTGGGGATCGTGGGGCCGGCGGCGCGGATGTTCGTGGGGGCGTTCGGGGCGACGTGGGATTATGTGGCGGGGGGGGGTCGGATCCGACAGACGGAGTTCGTGCGGAATCTGGGGGCGTTCGAGCCGGCGCGGCGGTCGAAAATGTATCGGGGGATGAGGGAGTGGGAGACGCGTCG
>JBBSAF010000216.1:0-4966 GCA_038252525.1 Tepidisphaerales bacterium | reverse complement strand
TGTCTTGGCCCTCGATTGGGTGATGATCGCGTTCGTCTTCGTTTTCGGTGCCGCCATCGGCAGCTTCCTCAACGTCGTGGTCTGGCGCCTGCCCCGCGGCGAGTCGCTGCTCTCCCCACCATCCCATTGCCCCAATTGCCAAACCCCGCTGGCGTGGTACGACAATTTGCCCATCGTCGGTTGGCTGAAACTCGCAGGGAAATGCCGCCATTGCCGGGAGCCGATTTCCGTCCGCTACCCCCTTGTCGAGGCCTCCACCGGACTGATTTTCGCCGGGTATTATGTGCTGTTTTTCATCCTGCAAATCGGCCCTTGCGCCCCGGCCCCGGTGACGATCCAAACCTCCCTGGGATTCATCCTCCGGCCGACCTTGGCGATCGAAACCGATTGGGCGATCTATGGCCTTTACATGCTGACCCTCGCCGGGCTGCTGGCCGCGAGCCTGATCGACGCCGAGCTGTTCATCATCCCCATCGAAATCCCTTGGTTTTTGGCGGCGCTGGGCATGGTCGTCCACGCCGGCGTCGATCACCCGGCGTTGGCCGGCGCCCTGAACGTCGGCCCGGTCGTGGGCGCGATGTCCGCCGGGGGAACCGTCGGGCTGACGGTCGCCGTCTTGTTGTGGAAAATCGGATGGATTCCGACGAGCTTTCCGCGGGGCGAACCGATTTTGGAGATCGACCGGGCGGTTTTGCAAAGCGAGATCGACGCCGCGAAAAAATCCGGCCAAGCCCCCCCGCCGCTCCCGCCGGAGTATTCACCGCGGGCGATCCGGCGCGAAATCGGCAAGGAAATGTTTTTTTTGCTTCCCCCCCTTTTGGGCGCGTTGGCCGGAGCATTGGCCGTCCTGCTGCCCGGAAAAGTCCCGGCGTTTTGGCGAAATTGGTGCGAGTTCCACTGGTTCACCGGGATGCTGGGATCGCTGCTGGGCGCCTTGGTCGGGGCGTTCGTGGTCTGGATCACCCGCATCCTCGGCACGCTGGCGTTCGGTCGGGTGGCCATGGGGCTGGGCGACGCCCATTTGATGTTCGGGGTCGGCGCGGTCATCGGCGCCGGGGCGGCAACGGTGGCGTTTTTTCTGGCGCCGTTTTTCGGACTCTTGCTGGCCATCTGGATGCTGGCGACCGGCAAGCGACGGGAACTGCCCTATGGGCCGTATCTTAGCCTGGCCACCGGGTTTGTGATGATTTATCACTGCCCGATTGCCGCGTATCTGAGGCCGGGGTTGTCGGCGTTGGTGGAGATGCTATCGCCATTTCGTTGAGGCGAGGAGTGGGTCGGCCCGGGCGTGCGGGGGTCGGCCACGGCGCGACGACGCTATCGCCATTTCATTGAAGCGAGGAGTTGGTCGTAGGCCGACCACAACTCCTTGTGGTCGGGGGCGCCAGTCGCCCGCAAGATGTAGACGTGATCGCCTTTTACGATCAACAGGGCGGATTCGACCTTGTCGTGATGCGGCCAGACGGCGTGGACGAAATGAGCCTTGGCGTCGGGGATGTCGCGCGGTTCATCGGTTTGCAACTTCAGTCCTGGCCAGAGCTTGCGCAAGTCGTCGAGGTAGCCGTCGGTGACCATTCCCAGCGGGATCAGGCCGGGGATGTGCGGCGGGATGGAGGGGATGTCGAGGGACAGCGCGGAATCGGGTTGGTCATCCCGGATCAAAAAGAGCACGAAGTCCGTGTTTTTCGACGCGTGCCAACCGTCGGGGATTTGCAGGATCAAAGCGCCGTCGGGGCTTTTGTATTCGGTGAGAGGGGCGCCCGATGGCGCGGAGGTGGGCGCTGGATCGCGCCTTTCGTGGGCCGGGCGGGCGCCGCAGCCGGCGGTGAACAGGCCCAGAAGGATGACCACGCCAATTCGTCGCATGGCAAGATTGTATCACAGGCGGCGGCGCCGGCGACCGCAAAAATCCGACGCCCGCGAAGGGGTTTCGCGGGCGTCGGATCGGATCGAACTGAACAAGCGTGATTTTCCCCAGTGCGGACGGGCGTGGAACACAACTCGCGAAACCCGACATGCTGGACACCGCATCGCGGTGGTTTTCACCGGTCGGAGCGACCTTGGAACGCGAGGCTCGAAGCCCGGCGGGGTTAAGATGTCATCGCGTTGATTTTCACCGGTCGAACTGGGCATCGAAGGCGATGGCCGAGGGTTTGAAGTCGGCCTTCTTGACGAAGGCGGCGGCCTCGGTGGCGCCGTGCTCGCGGTCCATTCGGCTGTCCTCCCATTCGACGCTGAGGGGACCTTGGTAGCCGATGTCGTTGAGGGCGACGATGATCTCCTCGAAGTTGACATCGCCATGGCCGAGGGACCGGAAGTCCCAGTAACGTCGGGCGTCGGCGAAGCTGGTGTGCCCGCCGAAGACGCCGACGGTGCCGTCGCCGTGTCCGAACCAGACATCCTTCATGTGGACGTGGTAGATGCGATCGGGGAAGGTGCGGATGAACTTGACGTAATCGACGCCTTGGTAGGCGAGGTGGGAGGGGTCGAAGTTGAATCCGAAACGTTTGTGATTTTTGACGGCGGCGACGGCGCGTTGGGCGCTGGCGGTGTCGAAGGCGATCTCGGTGGGGTGGACCTCGAGGGCGAAGTTGACATCGGCCTTATCGAAGGCGTCGAGGATGGGGGCGAAGCGTTTGGCGAAGTCGTCAAAGCCCTTTTGCCAGTATTTCTGGTCCGTGGGGGGAAAGGCGTAGATGGAGTGCCAGACGCTGGAGCCGGTGAAACCGTTGACGACGGCGCCGAAGTTGTCGAGCTTGGCGGCGGTCTTGGGGCGGGCGTCCATGAACTTTCGGCAGGCTTTGGCGGTGTCGATCATGCGCTGGGCGGCGCGGGAGCGGACACCCTCGGGCGAGCCGTCGCCCCAGACTTCGGGGGGGACGATGGACTTGTGGCGGTCGTCGATGTTGTCGCAGATCGCTTGGCCGACGAGGTGGGCGCTGATGGCGTAACAGTTGAGGCCGTGGGACTGGAGCAGGTCCCAGCGGGTCTTGACGTAGCCGGGGTCCTTGAGGGCCTTATCGACCTCGAAATGGTCGCCCCAAGTGGCGAGTTCGAGTCCGTCGTAGCCGAACTGTTTGGCTTTTTGGCAGAGCGTTTCGAGAGGCAGGTCGGCCCACTGGCCGGTGAAGAGCGTGACGGGGCGAGCCATGGCGGCGTCCTCCAGGGGTTGGGGTTGGAAACGGGACGAGTTCCCGTGTCGTTCGCATGACACCCCTTCGCGGCGTCGTTGTCAATGGCCAACTGGCATCAGCCCCAACTGGCAACAGGCCAGTGGCAACAGGTGTAATGGCATCGGGGAGGATGGGGGGCGGCGTCGATTGGTGAAAACCGCATGTTGATTATGGGCAACACGGCGGTGTGCCGATGCAACAGGGGGAGCTGACGTTGCCGGGACGCAACGGTCGTCCGATAACCGCGGAGGAAGTCATGCTGCAAGCGAACACGCCGTCGAAACCGAGGCTGCTGATCCTGGACGAGGACCGGATCATGCTTCAAAGCCTGTCGCAGTTCCTGCGGCGGGAGGGGTATGAGGTGCTGACGGCGGATCGGGCGGAGGAGGCGATGGGGCTGATGGAGAGCCGCCCGGTGGAATTGCTGCTGGCGGACATCAACATGCCGGGGATCGAGCCGGCGGAGTTTTTGCGGGAGGTGCGGCGGCGGTTCCCGCAGGTGGTGGTGATCGTCATCACCGGGTACGGATCGATCGAGGGGGCGGTGGCGGCGACGAAGATGGGGGCGCTGGACTATTTGACCAAGCCGATCGTGGACGACGAGATTCGGGTGGTGGTGGAGAAGGCGGTGCGGCAGCAATCGCTGCTGTTCGAGAACCAATCGCTGCGGCAACAGTTGGATTTGCGGTTCGGGCTGGACAACATCGTGGGGCACGACCACAAGATGTTGAAGATATTCGATTTGGTCGATGCGGTGGCCGACGGTCGGACGACGGCGCTGATGACGGGGGAATCGGGGACGGGCAAGTCGCTGCTGGCGCGGGCGATCCATCACCGCTCGCCGCGGGCGGGCAAGCCGTTCGTGGAGGTGTCGTGCGGGGCGTTGCCGGAGAGTTTGCTGGAGTCGGAGCTGTTCGGGCACGTGAAGGGGGCGTTCACCGGGGCGATCGCCGACAAGCCGGGGCGGTTCCTGACGGCGGATGGGGGGACGCTGTTTTTGGATGAGATCAATTCGGCGTCGGCGGCGATGCAGGTGAAGCTGCTGCGGGTGTTGCAGGAACGGCAGTTCGAGCCGGTGGGGTCGTCGCAAACGACGAGCGTGGATGTGCGGGTGATTTTGGCGAGCAATGTCGATCTGGCGAAGTTGGTGGCCGAGGGGGGATTCCGGCAGGACCTGTACTATCGAATCAATGTGGTGACGATCAAGATGCCGAGCCTGCGGGAGCGGCTGGGGGACATTCCGCTGCTGTCGGGGCATTTCTTGCGGGCATTTTGCGAGGAGGCGGGACGGGAGATATTGGGGTTCACGGATGCGGCGATGGCGGCGATGCAGCGGTATGACTGGCCGGGGAATGTGCGGGAATTGGAGAATGCGGTGGAGCGGGGAGTGGTGCTGTGCCGGCGGACGCGCATCGACGTGGAGGATTTGCCGGAGTCGATCTCGGCGCATCGGCCGAAGTCATTGGCCCCGGCGCGCGGAGGCGACGACGGGGAGTTGGGCGCGCCGATGGCGTTGGCGGCGGCGCTGGAAGGCCCGGAGCGTCGGATCATCGAGGCGGCATTGAATCGCAATGAGTGGAACCGGCAGGCCACGGCGGATGAATTGGGGATCAACCGGACGACGCTGTACAAGAAGATGCGGCGGTATCGGCTGGATGGGGAGGGGCAGTTGTCAGTTGCCAGTTGTCAGTTGACGGTGGGGAGGGAGGAGAGGGGGCGGTAGGCGGAAGGGAGGGGGCAGTAGGCGGTAGGCCGAAGGAGAGTAGGCGGAGGGGAGGGGGAGGGGGGGGAGC
>JBBSAF010000215.1:0-4968 GCA_038252525.1 Tepidisphaerales bacterium | reverse complement strand
GGGGTGGGGGATTCGGATTCCGGGCGACCGATCTGTTCGGCGGTCGCTTGGGTGGCGCCCCCGCCGGCGAGCGCTTGGGCTTGGCCGGTGGCGGCGTAGACGCTGCCCTTGGCATCGACGGCGATGGCGGAGATTTCGGATTCCGCGGCGTCGTAGAGGACAAACGTTTGCCCGGTCTTGCGGTTGATCCGGTAGAGCAGCCCATCGGGATCGGCGCCGACGTAAAGCATGTCCCCGCCGTCACTGGCCATCGACAACAGATTCCGTTCGTCGGTGTCGGCCACCACGCGGTGGGTTCCGTCGGGCTTGATCTCGAACAGTTGGCCCTCGGGTCCGGTGGCGGCGTAGATCATGCCGTCGGGGGTCACGGTGATGGCCCAGATGTATTGCACTCCGGCGACGGAGAACATTTTCTCCGGGGCGGCGCCGGGTTTGTCGATGCGGAAAATCGTTCCGGTTTCCCCGGCGGAGCCGATCACCAGCCGGCCGTTGGCGTCGAAGGCCAAGGCGGTGAGATTGGCCGCGCCGGGAAGGGTGGCGGCGGTCTCGACCTTTTCGCCGGTGATTTTCAGAAGCACTCCGCGCGGTCCGGTGGCGGCGTAGATCGTGCCGTCGGGCGCTTCGATCATCGCGTAAACGGCGCTGACGAGGGGGTCTTGTTCCAGGATCATTTTCAGCGCCCGCGACAATTTGACATCGCCGAGGTTGGTCACGACGGCGTTGTCGGTCTTGCCGGCGGCGAAGTCGGCCTCGCTGGTTTGCGTCCAGTGGGCCGTGGTCACCGCCAGGGCGGGGGCCGAAAAGGCGGCGGTGAGCCACGCGGTCAGGCCGAGTTGTTTCAAGGGTGATGCCATCGGGATCCGTTCTTTCTTTGTCGGGACAATCGGGTGGGTTGGTTCGTATCCGCTCCGCTTCCTCGCGCCGATTTCGTCTCAACCTTCCTTGCCGGGACCGCCGGGTTGATTGCCGGGGGCCGGGGCGTTGGCGGGGGGATTGGCGGGCTTACTGGGTTCGGCGGCGGGGGCGTGGGGCTTGGGTTCGTCGGGCTTGGGGAGTTTTCCGGCGACCTCGACTTTGGCGTCCTTGTCGATGGTGAGGACGAACTCGGCCGAGCCGCTCATGACCCGGTCGGTGGGGAGGATCGTGACTTGGGACGACACGAAGGCGGTGGTGTTGCTGCGTCCGGCCGACAGGAGGATTTCGCGGCGCGACGACGGCAGGTGGGGCATGGCGGCGCGTCCGATGGCCACGCCGTCGGGCTTGCGGAGCAGGCGCAGGTAGAGGGCGTTGTGGCGGATGCCGGAGACCTCGGTGAGGACCTGGAAAATGCCGTCGGCGCTCTCGGCGGAGAATCGGAACGGTTCGGCGGCGAGTTGGTCCTGCATGTATCGCTGCCAGTCGCCGACGATCAATTGGTAGTCGCCCTCGCCGAGGTCGCGCGGGAGGGTCATGGCGATGGGGAGGATCGCCTCGTCGCCTTGGAACGGGCGGTAACTGACATAACCCTTGAGCAGATCGCCGGGGCGGTATTTGAGCCGGGGGATGTGGACCGAGAGGATGGTGGCGTCGCGGGCCTCGGGGGTGACGGTGAGGGTGCCGACGACCTTGGCGGGCATCACGCGCTCGAAGGGGTTCTCGGCCATCGTCATGATGGGCGTGCCGATGTCCAAAAACAGTTGCCCGACATTGGCGTTGACGGCGGTGTTGACGATGTGCAGGACCTTGCCGTTGGCGAACGTGACGTTCACGTCGTAGTCGAGGGTGTGGTGGAGGGGCAGTTCCCTCGCGCTGGTGGCGGTTGACTGGAGGGCGAATCCGACCAGGAGGGGCGTGAAGGTGGGATGGAGGGCGGCGTCGAAATGGTAGGAACGTTGGAGCGAACCGTCGGAGTAGATGAGTTTGAGGTCGATGGGCAAGGTCGGGGGTTTTTCGCCGATCTGCCCGGCGATGCCGACCATGCGGTCGGTGCGGAGGGTGCCGGTCACGCGGTCGATGGCGCCGAGCTTGAAGCTGCTGACGAGGTTGGCGATGACGGTGTGGATGCGACCGGTCGCCAGCGGCCAGGCGACGGGGCCTTCGTTGAAGAAGGGATGGCCGAAGCCGTAGACCTTGTCGCCGAGAACCTCGGTGCAGGTGCCGATGGCGGTGAGATCGACATCGCCGGTCATGAGGGGGACGGCGAGGACCGATCCGGGGGCGAAGGCGATGGGGTGGTCGTCGGCGGGACGGGTGGACGGGGCGGAGGCGGCGCCGACGCCCGCGCCCGCGCCGGCTTGGAGGGGGGTCATGTCGAAGCGTTCGAGCACGCCGGTGAGTTGTCGGAGGGCGGAGGGGGACAATCCCCCGACCATGATGGGGGTGGCGAGTCGGCGGAGGCGGGAGGGGTCACGGTCTTGGCGGGCCGACAGAAGGGGATTGGGGCGGTCGGTGTCGAAGGAGGCGAAGGGGTATCCGGCGGGGGCGACGGGCGAGCCGGGAAGAGGGGCGATGTCGGCGAGGTTCCAACGGGCGGGGCCGATGGATCGGGGCGCGGCGGGCGCGGCGGTGTTGGGCGCGGCATCGGTCGAGGCGAAATTGGGCGCGGCCACAACGGGCTCGGCGCCGTCGATCGCGGTGGCGTTGGGCGTGGCGGCATGGGGCGCGGCTTGGGTGGAGGGTGCGGCGTCGGTCGCGGGCGCCGGACGGGTCGCCGGGGCAGGGGGTTTGCCGGTCGGCAGGGCGAGCATGTATTCGATGGGTTGGACGCCGGCGATGGGGTCTTTTTGCAGCGGCCAGCCATAGGCGAAGGCGCCGATCATGCGGGGTTTGCCGGTGTCGTCATAGAGGTAGATGGGTGAGCCGCTCATGCCGGCGATGGGGCCGGTGTGTTTCAGGAAATCCCCGTCGCAATGGATGAGGATGACATCACCCTGGGGGTTGAAGTTGCGGAGGATGTCGATGACCTCGACGCCGAACCGCTCGATTTTTTCGCCGGAGAAGACGGTGAGGCCGTAGCCCTTCATGCCGGGGCGGACCTCGGCGACGGCCATGTGGCGGGCCGGGTCGAAGGCGGGGGGAAGGGCGGCGGCGATCGCCGGCGCCACGCCTCGGAGCAACAGGGCGATGAGCACGGCGGGGACAAGTCGGCGGAGGTTCATCCGTGGGACACTCCAGACTGGGGAAATGGCGGGCATCCGGCGGTCGGCGCCACGCCCTGGACGCGCCGCGATGGCGGGGAGCGGCGCCCCTCGACATCCCGCGCACAGGGGATGTGCGGCATCCTAGGACCGCACGCGGGTTCCGGCAAGAAGGGGAGGGGACATGCCATGAGCTTGATGCTTGGCGTCCCCAATGCATCCACCCTCCCTGTCATTCACCCTCTGTGTCCCGTGCATGCGATGTGGCTGCAAATGCGAACGTGCCCACAAGGTCATGGAGGGCGCCGAGGAGGAAAGGAGGGCTGAGAAATTGGAAAAAAGGGGGCGGGGATGAGGCCGACGGGGGCGGCGGGGCGGGTTCGAAGAGGGGGTAAAAATCGGCGGGCGAAGCGACGGTGGCGAAAAATCAGGATGACCCCTTTATCGCCCCTTTATCGCCCTCTGTGTGCTCTGTGTGCTCTGTGGCAAAAGATTCATTTGGCCACAGAGCACACAGAGAATACGGAGGCCTCGGAGAGGGCCGCTCGACGCGCGTGTCCCATGGGGGGAGAGTGCGGGGGAAGGCATCAGGTCGTCAGATCGTCAGCAACAGGGCGGTGTAGGCCAGGGCGCCGGCGGCGAAGGCCCAGAAGCGGCTTTCGGATTCGCGGGGGAGTTCCTCTTTCAGGACGTTGAGGATGACGCCGCCGGCGAGGAAGGCGAAGAGCGCGGCGATGGCGGCGGCGTGGATCTCGGTGAGGGCGCCGATGCCCCAACCGGCCAGGACGGCGCCGGCGAGGAGCCAGCGGCCGTAGCGGTCGTATCGGTGTTTGTGATCGCGGTGGAGGCCGAAATCGTTGACGAGGAAGTGGGTCGCCATCGCCAGGGAGAACAGCAGGAGGCTGGTCAGGCCGGGTATTTCGCGGTGGACCAGGAGGTACCCGATGAGGGCGTTGTAGAGGGCGAAGGAGGCGATGTGCAGCGTGAAGACGCCGGGTTGGGTGACATCCTGTCCGGCCTGGCGTTGGTTGCGTTGGCGGGAGCGTTTGGCGAGGCGTTCGAGGCCGTAGAACAGCATCATGCCGACCAGGGCGAGCAGGTAGACGTGGTGTTGGAGGAATCCGAAGGAGCGAGTGGCGAGGTCGCCGAGGACCTTTTGGCGTTCGGCCAGGTCGGGGAGGATGTGGATGAAGACGTAGGCGACGGCGATTCCTCCGGCGGCCGAGAGCCAGCGGCTGCGGGGGACGACGGCGAGTTGTTTGAGGCGGGAGGCGAACAGGTGGATGAGGGCGAGGGAGAGGGCGATGAAGGCGGTGATCCACGGCATGACGGGGGGCTTGTTGCAAGGAGCGTACCGATGACGCCGGTGGGGGGGGGTGTTGTTGGGAGAAGTATGTTGGCCTGCTCGCGGAGTCGCGGGGGCACGGCCCTCGTTGTGATATACAAGTCACCGGCCAGCCGGCGTTGTTCCCATGTCGCGGGGGCGCGGCCCCCGTTGGCATAGATAAGTCCCCCCATGCCCTCGGCGGGTCTCTCGTCGCGGGGGTGCCTCGTCCCCGCTTTTTCAATTCACGCCGGTGAGGACGGCGCTCAACGGGGGTTTTCACAACGTACGAACCCATCTTCGCCCGGTGGTTCCCCCCTGGACGGGGCCGGGGCGGCCCCGCGACGCGGGGACTGGCGGCGGCGCCAACGGACTTGCGGACAATAACGGGGCGCCTCGTCCCCGCTTTTTCAATTCACGCCGATGAGGACGGCGCTCAACGGGGGTTTTCACAACGTACAAACCCATCTTCGCCCGGTGGTTCCCCCCTGGACGGGCCGGGGCGGCCCCGCGACGCGGGGACTGGCG
>JBBSAF010000214.1:0-4969 GCA_038252525.1 Tepidisphaerales bacterium | reverse complement strand
GCTACATTAACCCCGGTGGGGGGCGCGAGGGGCGGGCGGAGGACCGGTGGGATTTTGGGGGTTCGGGGCGGGGGGCGGGGGGGATAGCATGGGGTTTGGATTCCAACGGAAAGGCGCGGCATGTCCATTGAATCACTGTTGGCGAGCGGGTCGAAGTTGTGGCTGGATTCGGTCGGGCCGGAGGAGGTGGCGGCGAATGTGCGGCGGGGGATCACCGGGGCGACGAGCAATCCGGCGATCATCGAAGGGATCGTCGAGAAGGGGGGATTGGATGCGCGGATCGGGGAATTGCTGGCCGAGGGGCGCGATGATTCGGAGATCGCGTGGACGATCACCGACGGGTTGGTCCGTGACGCCCAGCGGGTGTTCGCGCCGATTTTCGAGCGGACGCGGGGGGATGACGGGTATGTGAGCTTCGAGCTCGATCCACTTTTGGAGGAGGCGGGCAATCCGCTGGCGGTGTCGGCGCGAACGGCGAAATATGTGGAGCTGGGCAAGCGGTGGTCGGCGGGGCACGCCAATCGGATGATCAAGGTTCCGGCGACGGCGGCGGGGATCGGGGCGATGGGGGCGCTGGCCGAGGCGGGGGTGACGCTGAATGTGACGCTGCTGTTCACGTTGGATCAATATCGGGCGGCGCGGGAGGCGCTGTGGGCCGGGGCGCGGCGCCGGGCGGATGGGTTGGATCGGTTCAAGAGCGTTTACAGCATTTTCATCTCGCGGGTGGATGTTTACACCGACAAGCACCTGCCGGGTTTGTCGGAGGCGGCCCAGGGAATGGTGGGGTTGCTGAACGCCAAGGAATTGTGGAAGGAGAACGAGGCGTTCTGGGCGGACAAGAAGTTGCCGCTGCGGCAGGAGGTGATTTTCGCATCGACGGGGAAGAAGTTGGATTGGCAGGCGGCGGATTATTATCCGGCGAACCTGGCGGGGAGCGACATCCAGACCAACCCGCCGGAGACGCTCGATGCCCTCGACGCGATGGACAAAAAATATGGGCGGACGGTCGACGTGATGCCGGAGCGGGCGGTGATCGACGAGATCCGCGCGAAGGTGGATTTCGCGGCGATGCGGGAGACGTTGGTGCGGGAGGGGACGGCGAAGTTCTCGCGGCCGATGAGGGAATTATTGGAGCGGATCGGGCGCAAGCGCGGGGAGTTGGGGGAAGGATGAGCAACGGCTTGGCTCTCGATCCCGGCTTTGGCCATGGGCGAGGATATGACAAGCGGCGAAACGAAACGATGATCGCGGCCCACGGGGGGGCGCGAGAGAGGATTTTTGACGGTGGCGCCCCGCCGGCCTCCGGGTCGCGGGTTGTTGGTTGACGGACGGTTGCGACGGGGGAGGGTGGCACGAGCGTGAAAAGGCGGATGGCCGCGCGTGTTGTCGCGCGGCCATCGCCGGACGCCTTGGCCCACCCACAGGCCCACAGGGGTCTCATTCGGATTTGAGCGTTCGGAGCAGTCGTTCGACGGCGATCGTCCATTTCAGCGAGTTCTCATAGGTTCCCCCGCGCACCGCATCGCGGATTTTGCCGAGGCGCCGGCGCGACGCCGCCGGCGAGCGGGGTTTGGCGCGATGGGCCGCCGGGCGCTCAGTCATAGCGCGACTCCAATTCCACCATCCGTTGATAGACCTCCTTCAGGACCGAGCGGTACATGCCGAACTCCTCGGCCGGCTGGAGGGCGTCCTGGTCCTTGGCCGATCCGATGAGGATGGCCTCGAGCACGTCGGCCAATCGGGGCACCTCGAACCCGTGGCGCTCGGGTTCCAGTTTCGGGTCCCAGGAAATGGTGGCGCGGAAGTCGGCGCCGCCGGTGCGGTATTCGGTCCAGCCGGCCAGCCGTTCGCGCCGGTTCGGACGGGCCATCCGCAGCACGGCGCGGACGTCCTCCTCGAACAGTTGCTCGGATTCCCAGCGGTCCACCTCGGAAAAATCCATCCTCGAAATCATGTTCCACATCCTTTGGATCAGCCCCCTCGTCGGCCGACACCGGCCGTCCCACACCCCTTGCATCGGACGGCGGGGACATTGTTCCGCACAGCGACAAAATCGCTTTCCCGGGTGACGGATTGACGCGGCGGCGGCGGTGTGAAAAACGCGGTTGTCCGACCTGATATCGGCACTCGGGCTGCGAAGGAACGAGGGGTGACAAGTCAATGCGCCAAGATGGCGCGGCGATCGGACCAACGGATGGGATTGATCGCGGGGCTGACGGTGCGAAGTGGTCCGCCGTAAGATCGGGGCATGGACATTCACAACCTCCACGATGCCGAGCGCTCGTTCCAGCCCATGGCCAAGACCCACCGCGCCCAGACGGCGGTGATGTGCCTGCAACCCGGCGAATCGAGCAGCACGACGCCCAACACCCATCCCCACAGCGACCAGGTGCTTTACGTCGTCAGCGGCGTGGTGATCGCCGAGATCTCCGACGAGCGCCGCGTCATGAACCCCGGCGACAGCGTGATCGTCCCGGCCAACACCCCGCACCGTTTCATCAACGACAGCGGCGCCCCGGTGGTGACGTTCAATGTGTATTGTCCGCCGGCGTATTGAGCATTATGAAAGGATTGGACGCTGGCGGCGTTCTCACGTTGCCGAGGCTCCGCCGGGCCTTGCGTGGAACGGGGCCAAGGAACAGCCCTTGTGGATACCTCTCCCCGAAGGGATGTGGCGACAAAGGGATGCTGCGCCAATTGCAAACGCGCGGCGTGCCCGGCAAGGTATCGCCCATGAATGAGCAGATGCGAACGCGGATGCAGCCCCTTTGGGAGGGTCCGGCGCCGTTGGCCCGGGGGGAGGCCGCGGGGAATGTGCCGACGTTGACGTGGTTCATGCCCGTACGCCCGACCGGGGCGGCGGTGGTGGTGTGTCCGGGCGGGGGATATGGCATGCTGGCCGATCATGAGGGGGCGCCGGTGGCCGAGTGGCTGGCCGGGCTGGGGATCACGGCGGCGGTGCTGCGATATCGGGTGGCGCCCCACCGCCATCCGGCGCCGCTCTTGGATGCGGCCCGCGCGATCCGCACGCTCCGCCACCGGGCGGAGGAGTTGAAGCTTGATGCGCGGCGGATCGGGATTTTGGGATTCAGCGCCGGCGGACACTTGGCGTCCACGATCAGCACCCATCACGACGTCGGCGACGAATCGGCCGCCGACCCGATCGAGCGGCACTCCAGCCGGCCGGATTTTTCGATCCTGTTGTACCCGGTCATCTCCATGCAGTCGGATGTCACCCATCACGGATCGGTGGACGCCCTGCTGGGGGAGAATCCCGCGCAAGCCGACCGCTGGAACCTGTCCAATGAGCTTCGCATTCGCCCGGACACGCCGCCGGCGTTTTTGTTCCACACGATGGACGACGCCGCGGTGCCGGTGGAGAACGCGGTCCGATATGCCCTGGGGTTGCGCGCGGCCGGGGTGTCGGCCGAACTGCACATTTACGCCAGCGGTCCGCACGGGGTGGGATTGGCCGGCGATCACGCGGCGCTGCGGTCGTGGCCGGGGTTGTGCGCGGATTGGCTGCGACAGCGCGGGTTCGCGGGATGAGGCGTGGGGCGGGATGCGGGCGCTTCGCCGGCGAACCGATCCCCATTGCCGCGGGATTCCAAGGAGGGCGGGAAGCTTGTGCATGTAAACCAGGCGCGTTTACACGCGCCGCGGCATCTCCTACCCTCTGGCGGATGCGAATCGTGCGTTTCCTCTCGTCGGGGCGGGTGCATTTCGGGCGGCGGATCGACGCCGACAGCGCCCATCGGATCGACGGTCCGGTGCCGGGGCTGTTCCGCGTCACCGACGAGATCCTGCGGATCGACCACTTGCTTTCGCCGATCGTCCCGACCGACATCCTGTGCATCGGGCTGAACTACCGGGAGCACGCCCGCGAGACCCACGCGGTCATTCCCGATCACCCGATGCTCTTCATCAAGTCCGGCAACACCCTCAACAATCCAAATGATCCGGTGTTCATCCCCCGGCTCAGCGACAAGATCGACTACGAGGGCGAACTGGCGGTCGTGATCTCGCGCGACGCCAAGCACGTCCATCGCGAGAGCGCCGGCGACTGCATCCTCGGCTACACCATCGCCAATGACATCTCCGCCCGCGACTGGCAACAGGACAGGATGCTCGGCGGCGGGCAATACGCCAGGGGCAAGTCGTTCGACGGATTCTGCCCGCTCGGGCCGGAGATGGTCACGAGCGACGAGATCCCAGATCCCAATGCCCTTCGCCTGCGGACGCTGCTCAATGGGCGGGTGATGCAGGATGAATCGACCGCGGACATGATCTTCGACATCCCCGCGATCATTGAATCGCTGAGTTCGACGATGACCCTGCGGGCCGGGGCGGTGATCCTCACCGGGACGCCGTCGGGGGTGGGGGTGGCCCGCAACCCGCAGGTGTTCATGAAAGCCGGCGACACCATCGCCATCGAGATCGAGTCGCTGGGGCGGCTCGAGAATCCCATCCGTGCTGAACGCTGAAAGGCAACCCATGCTGCTGACCAAACACGAGGGCGAGACGTTCCAGAACCAGACGGTCTACATCTCCGGGCAGGCGTTCATCCGCTGCAACTTCATCGCCTGCACGCTGATCCTGCGCGAGACGGTGTATCACCTGGAGGGGTGTTCGTTCGAGCGCTGCAACTGGCATGTCGATTGGGTGCTGATGTGGGGCAGCCCCGAGTCGGTGCGCGAGATCAAGGCCCTGGTCGGGCTGATCGAGGAGGCCCAGCAGCGCCAAACGCCAACGCCCGACGCCGTGACGCCGACGGATGTGCAGTAGATGAGAGGGACGGGGGCTTGTTGTTAGGCATTAAGTCCTCTCCCGCTTTAACGTACGCTCCCGCCAAGAGATATGTGGCATAGCCGCCCTCGGCTGTGTCCCCGTTGACACGCCAATCACCCTTCCCTCAGCCGGGGGCGGCTGAGCTACATGAATCGACGGGGGCAATGGACGAGTTGTGTAT
>JBBSAF010000213.1:0-4991 GCA_038252525.1 Tepidisphaerales bacterium | reverse complement strand
GAACAGCGGCGAGCCGGGCGTCGGCGGCTCGGGATGGGTCACGTCGAGGATGAACTGGAGATCGGGGCGGGTTCGGGCCACGTCGATCATTTCCTCCTCGCGCACGATGGCGCCGCGGGCGGTGTTGAGGAACGTGGCGCCGGGCTTCATCGATGACAGGTGGGCGCCGGTGATCATCCCGACGGTCTCCGGCAGCAGGGGGGTGTGCAGCGACACCACATCGGACGCGGCGAACAGCTCATCGAGGCCCAGCGTCGCGACGCCGAGTTTCCTGGCGTCGTCCGCGGTCAAGAAGGGGTCATGCACGACGATGTTCAGATCGAACGGCTTGAGCAGGGCCAGCAGCTACCGCGCTGTGGCCCCGATGGAAATCAGCCCGACAGTGCTGCCATAGGCGCCGGGGACGGATTAACGGTCGGGGCGTTTTTGGTCGGCCCGGGAGGACACGATCGACTTCCAGGCGTGCTTGAGGGACAGCAGGATCGCGCCCAAGGCATATTGGGCCACGGGGACGGCGTTGGCCTCGTAGGCGGTCGTGACCCTCACTCCCCGTCGCCACGACGCCTCGGTGACAATGCCGCCGGCCGCCCCCGCGCCATAGAACAGGGCCTTGAGCTTGGGGACCGCGTCGAGGAATGCCTCGTCGAGCCTTGGCGCGCCCCAGCCGGAGAGGATCACATCGACCTGATCCCGCCGTCCGTCGGCAAGGAGCTGGGGGGAGGGCGAGAGGGCGTTGGGTTCGATGTCGATCAAGGCGGCGATGTCGGCGCGCTCAGCGGGACTGTAAATGGCATCGAACGCGAAATCGCCCAGGATATAGATGCCCTTGCACGCCATGTCCATCGGCCCTTTCGGATGGAAACGAGGGAAGCGGGGTCAATATAAGGGTCGGGGGCGGGGGGGACACATGAGGGGCGGAGGGTTGTGAGTTGCGAGTTGCGGGTTGCGGGTTGCGCGTTGCGCGTTGCGAGTTGCGAGTTACGCGTTGCGAGTTGCGGGTTGCGCGTTGCGAGTTGCGGGTTGCGAGTTGCGCGTTGCGAGTTGCGGGTTGTACAGTGGGGATGTTGCAAAGGCGGCGGGGGCGGGGAGAATGGGAGCCGTTCGTCCGGTTTGGCGGCGTCCATCGTTCCTCGGACGCGGCGCCGGGGACGATGATTGATCGTCGGCCAAGGGACTGGCCGATACAACGCGGGGCGTCGGGGTGATTCATGTCCCCGCGGCGCTCGCATCAAGGCTCAAGGAAGGGCTTGGAAAATGGACAGCTTTCTCATCCATGGCGGAACCCGCCTCAAGGGCGCCATTGAAATCAGCGGATCCAAAAACAGCGCCCTGCCCATCTTGGCCGCGTGCCTGGTGGCCGAGGGCAAGACCACGCTCCACGGCGTGCCGCGGCTGAGCGACATCGACTCGATGGCCAAGCTCATCACCGAGCTCGGCTGCGATGTTCGCCGGCACGATATCGGCGGCAAGAGTCCGGTCGCCGACCATCCGGCCCTCAACGGCCCGCTGGAAATCGAGGTGCGCGACGAGTCGCAGGTCGAGGCCCGCTACGACATCGTGAAGACGATGCGGGCGAGCATCTGCGTGCTCGGGCCGCTGCTGGCCAAGCGCGGCAAGGCGATCGTCAGCATCCCCGGCGGGTGCGCCATAGGCGACCGTCCGGTGGATCTGCATGTGCGCGGGCTGCAGAAGCTCGGCGCCGAGTTCCACACCGAGAACGGGAACATCGTCGGCACGGTTAAGGGTCGGCTCAAGGGCTGCCGGATGTATTTGGGAGGCGCCCAGGGACCGACGGTGCTGGGGACGATCAACGTGCTGTGCGCCGCGACGCTGGCCGAGGGGGAGACGGTGCTGGTCGGGGCCGCCTGCGAGCCGGAGGTGTCGGATTGCGCCGACATGCTCAAGGCGATGGGCGCCCGCATCACCGGCCAAGGCACCCCGGAGATCCACATCGAGGGCGTCGACAAGCTCCACGGCTGCGAACATCGGATCATCCCCGACCGCATCGAGTGCGGCACGTTCATGATCGCCGCCGCCATCACCAACGGGGAGCTCGAGCTGCGTCACGCCAAGCTCGATCATCTGATCGCCGTGACCGACCGCCTCGACGAGGTCGGCGTCCACATCGAATGCCGTGACAAAGCCGTCTTCGTCAGCTCGGCGCGGCGGCTCAATTCCATCGAGATGACCACCCAGCCGTATCCCGGCTTCCCCACCGATTTGCAGGCCCAACTGATGGCCCTGCTGTGCTTGGCCGACGGGATGAGCGTCATCACCGAGCGGATTTTCCCCGACCGGTTCCTGCACGTCGGCGAGCTCAATCGCATGGGCGCCCGCATCCGCAAGGAGGGCGCCACCGCCGTGATCCAGGGCGTCCGCGAGCTGCAGGGCGCCAACGTGATGGCGTCGGACCTGCGGGCCAGCGCCGGGCTGGTGCTGGCGGGGTTGGTCGCCCGCGGCGAGACCAAGATCGACCGCATTTACCATATCGACCGGGGTTATGAGAAGATCGAACAGAAGCTCGTCGCCGTCGGCGCCCGGATCGAGCGCGTGAAGGATCGGTGAGGCGGTGCAACCCGCCACCGCTCCCCCGCAATGGCGACCTTTCTTTTTTTGGGCGGGGGGGCGCCTCGCCGGCGCCTGTCGCCAAGCCAAGCCAATGACAGCGGCGCTCAACGGGGTTTTCACAATCTCCGCACCCCGATTGTCCCGGCCATGTCATCCCCCGCGCGTAGGACCGGGTCCATCGCGCGGTATCGCGTCACTCCGCGTGTCGCCCGCTTGAAAAACCCCTGCGACCGGGTATCTTTTGCCCCCGCCGGCGCCCTCGGGCGCGCGTGGCCGAAGTAGCTCAACGGTAGAGCACCGCTTTCGTAAAGCGGGGGTTAAGGGTTCAAATCCCTTCTTCGGCTTTTTCCATGATCGGCACGGACTTGGCGGGTAGCCAAGACCCACCGAGGGCGGAGAGGCCGGGACGCGTGGCCGGTGTCGAGCGGGACTGCTCGCATCCGCTCGCCTGCGTGCGCGCCGACGCGCCATGTCCGCGTGCCGATTCACCGTCGCATCTTCCACCTCTTCGCAAGCGTTCAAGAGTTCAGTCGTTCAAGCAAACGCGCCCGCCCCCTGCTTATTATCCCTTTGATTTTCTCGACCCGGTCGGGCGCGGCGCCGCACGCCAATGCCCGTTGTAGTGCTATCAGGCACGACCGGGATCGTGTTCGCGGGCTTGCTCCAATGCCCAAGCCAGCGCCGAGGCGCGATCGGTCAGGCGATTTTCGAGCTGGGCGTCGTACGTGGCATCGAGCAGGCGTTTGAAACGCGGGCCGGGACGCAGGCCGGCGGCGGCCAGATCGTCGCCGGTGAGCAGGGGCGCCGGGGCGCACTCGACGCCGGCGAGGGCGTCGAAGGATTCCTCCAACGCGGCGATGCGGTCGCTGCGATGTCCGGCGGCGGCGAACGCGCTGAGCAGTTGTCGGGTTTCGGCGGCGGCGGGGGCGGCCAGGAATCGCTTGGTGGTCGGCAAAGTCGGGATTTCCCCCGAGAGCAGTTCGCCGCACGACCGCAGGATGTCCTGCAACCGGTCGGTGTCGTCATTGCTCAATCGCAGTGTGGTGCGGAGGGCGCGCACCGATGGGGCGACATCCCCCGATTCGAGCGCGGCGGCGGGGTCGCCGTCGCGCGACACTTGCCGGAACGCCACGAAAAAACCCGCCAGCGCCAGCGGAAAGGAGATGATCCGACCGGGCGAAAGCGTGTCGAAAATGGATGCGCCAACCCCGACGGTTGTGGCGCCGCCGAGGTATCGCGTCAGCGGGTCCATCAAGCCATGGTCCCATAGCAACCGCCAGGCCGCGGTTCGCGTCGGCGCCGTGAGCATCCGCCGCAGTTCGTCGGCGATGCGCTCGGGGCTGATGCGGATCAGGCTCGGGGCATGGCGGCGGATCGCGGCGGCGGTGGCCGGTTCGATATGGAAGTCGAACCGGGCGGCGAAACGGACGGCCCGCAGCAACCGCAGATGGTCCTCGGCGAACCGCGCATCCGGTTCGCCGATCGCCCGCAAACGTCGTTCGGCCAGATCCGCCCGTCCGCCAACATGGTCGATGATCTCGTCGCCGATCGGGTCTTGGAAAAGTCCGTTGATGGTGAAGTCGCGCCGACGGGCGTCCTCGGCGGGCGTGGTGAATCGCACCGCGTCAGGCCGGCGCCCGTCGGAATAATGGGAGTCGGCGCGGAAGGTGGCGACCTCGACTTGGCTCGCGCGATGGCGGACGAGGATCACCCCGAACGCGGCGCCGACGGCCTGGCTGCGCGGAAAGAGATCACGGATCCGCGAAGGCGTCGCGTCGGTGGCGATGTCGTGGTCGGCCGGCGTCAAACCCAACAATTGGTCGCGCACGCATCCGCCTGCGAAATAGGCCAGATGACCGGCGTCGCGCAAGGTGCGCAGGACGGCCAAGGCGTCGTCGCGCGTGCAGGCGGGTTTGGCGGTGGCGCCGGTGGACATGGGAGGGAGATTACGTCGTGGCGCCGACGAGGGCAAAGGCGCCGATTCCCCCAACGTGCCTGCCCCTCCACCGCATCGTTTTTCCTACCCATTTGGCGATGAAAACGCAGGCCGACCCGCCTCGTTGTATACACAAGTCGCCCGCGGCCTCCCGGGAGCCGTGTAGCTCAGCCGCCCTCGGCTGAGTGAGCCCGCAGCCTCCCGGGAGCCGTGTAGCTCAGCCACCCTCGGCTGAGTGAGCGGTCAATCGCGTACGCACAGGGGCCACAGCCGAGGGCGGCTATGCCACCTATCTCTGGGCGGGAGCGAGGTTTGGAGTGGCGGCGGACTTGTGTCTAACAACGAGGCGACGCGCCCCCGGCAAGAGGAAGTCGTCGATCACCCCGGACGGCTCCCGACGCTACCCCGGTGGACCCCAAAGGCGTGGCGTTTTCGCCCCGAAGAAGGGCGATTCCAACGGGGTGGGGGAGTTCATGGCAGCAATTGG
>JBBSAF010000212.1:0-5006 GCA_038252525.1 Tepidisphaerales bacterium | reverse complement strand
TGCCCGACCTCGGCGAAAAACGCCTCGCCGACATCCTCACCGTCACCGTCGAGAACGGGCGCCTGACCGTCGATTCCCCCCTCCCCGACACCAACGGTCCGGCCCGTGTGACCCTCCCCGAACTCCCCGGCATCGTGGTTCTGACGGTCATGCGCCGCAGCGCCCCCGACAGCCCCGCCGACGCCATCCCCCAGTCGATCCAGCTCCAGCGATATCAATTCGACGATCCCGACGCCATCTTCGTCGAATCCAGCCTGTCGGCCCTGCCGGGGATGATCAATATCTCCACCAGCGCCGAGGGGATCCAAGATGGCGGCGCCAGCGTCCAGATCATCCAGCACATCCCGATCTTCCTCGATCCCGAATCCCCCCAAGTCCCCGAGGTGTCGGTCTATGTCCAATCCTTCTCCGACGCCGACCCGGCAACCGAAACCGCCCGCCTGCGACTCGCCGCCCTCGATTGGCCCACCCTCCGCCGCGAACACCCCGCCGAGGTGCGTCAATATGTCAGACCCGCCCTCGCTCGACTTGGCTTGGCCCCCCTCGTCGAGGTCGATCCCGCGATCGCGTGGCAGGTTTTTCCCGAGGCGTACCGATCCGACCCCGCCATGGCTGGCCGCATCCAAGCGATCCTCCCCCGCCTCGAATCCCCCGACTTCCGCGTTCGCCAAGCCGCCGCCGACGAACTCGCCGCCCTCGGCCCCGCCGGCGCGCTGGAATTGATGGCCTGGGACCGCTCCACCCTCGGCCCCGAGCAGAAATCCCGCATCGATGAGGCCATGGCCGCCTATCGCACCCTCACCCCCGCCCGCATCGACTCGCTTCGCAACGACAAGAGCTTCCTGCTCGACTGCCTGCTCCTGGACGAACCCCGCCTCCGCTCGGCCGCCTTCGCACGCCTGACCGCCGTCTTCGGCCTGTGGCTCGACTTCGACCCCGACGCCGCCCCCGCCACCCGGTCGGCCCGCGTCGACGCCCTTCGCCAACAACTCCTCCCGCCCCCCGCGACGCGGAACGCGCCTTCACACTGAACCGCCATTTTCATAGGGCCAACGACTTCAGGAAATCCGCCACTTGCGACTTCGCCACACGTCCTTCGGCGACCCCCAGCGTGATCGCCACCAAACCTATCTCGTCGCCCACGGGCGATACGTCGTTGATGGCGAGGAACACCAGCGCCGCCGCAGCGCCGGCACGTTTGTTGCCATCCACGAACGGGTGATTGCCCACGATATGAAACAGATAGGCGCTGGCCATGGCGAAAAGGTCGGGGTGGAGCGACCGATGGTCGAAAGTCGCCCGCGCCATGGCGACGGCCGACTCCAGCAGCGGCCTGTCCCTCAGCCCTTCGGCGCCGCCGTAATGCTCGATCAGCTCCCGGTGCAGCCGAAGCACGTCATCGGTGTCGAGAAAAATCGGCGCCCCCTCGTCACTCCGCCAAATTCCGCATCGCGTTTCCGAAGCGCTCGTGGACCATCGCCATCGCCGCCCGCATTTTCCGCTCCCCGGCCGCACTCCGCACCGGCGTCAAGATGAGGCTTTGACCGTCGGACATAATCTCGAACCGCGTCTCCGGTGTGGCCTGCAACAAGTCCAGAATCGGCTTGTCGATCACCATTGCATAGCTGTTTCCGTGTTTTGCCAAGGTCTTTATCATCACCGCAGTATATCCAATGTGGTAACGCCCGGCAACCCACTTCGTTCGCGCCCACGCGGGAGTCCGGGGGAGGCGACGACGAGAGCGTCGGGGTGACATTTCCACCTCGTTGCAACACCACGTCGGCCGCGCCGAAAGCAACCCGCTCCTCGCAACCGGATGACCCTATCCCGCCGCGCCACACCTGCGCCACGGCGACAGGGAGCAAGGCTCCGCCGCTGCATGGCGCCGCTCATTTTTCCTGCGGCGTCTCGATCCGCAGGGTTTGCGTTTGGTTGTCACGCAACACCACCAGCACCACCGGATCCTTGGGGCTGGTTTTGCGGACACGCTGGTAGGACGCCTTGAATTGCCCGAGGTTCTCCACCGGCTCGCGGTTGATGGACAAAATGACATCGTTCATCGCCAGCGCGGCCGTCTGGGCCGCGCCTTGGGGTTTGACGAACGACACCACCACCCCCTTGGCATCCGCCGGCAAGCGGCGCAAGTACGTGTCGGAAAAGACCATGCGCCGCGCTGTGAACCCCAAATCCTCGGCGAAAAACCGCTCGGCCAGACTGGGACGCATCGGCTGCTCATCAAGCTTGAACGCGATCCGCACCGGCGCGGCGTTGGGCGCCCGGACGACGCCCAAAACCACCTCGGCGCCCACCTTTTTTCGCAATATGAGTCGCCGCATGATCCCCGGCAGATCCTCGGGGGTGTCGCCGCGCGGCAGCGGGGCGCCGTCGAGGGTCACGATCTTGTCCCCGGCTTTCAGCCCCGCCTTGGCCGCGGGGGCGTTGGCGATCACGTCGCCGACCTCGATCACCGGACGGTCGCCAAGCCCGTACGCCTCGGCCACATCCTTGTTCAGCCCGGTGAGCTGGACGACGCCCATCCACGGCAGTTTCATCGGCTCGCCGGCGGTCGGCAAATCCGACAGGCTCCAGATGAAATCGGAGGCCGGGACGAAGAAATGCGGCTGGGTTTGCAGGCGCTCGATGACGTTGGAGGCATTCAGAAACGCATTGTGCCCTTGCTGGATATTGACCAGCCCGACGGCTTGACCGGCGGGGTTGAACACCGGGGACCCCATCGCCGCAAGTCCTGAATCCACCGCGACATGCGGGATTTCGCCGCGGAGCGTGGCCGCGACGTGCCCTTGCACCGCGTAGGCGCCGTAGCCCTCGCTTTTGGGCAGCAATCCGATGGAGACCAACGGTTGGCCGATGGCGAACGGGGTGGGGGCGAATGTCAGCGGCGTCCACCGGCGGGGCGTGGGTTGTCGCCCTTTGGAGGATGTTGCCGAGGTCGGGGCGGGGGCTGTGGGCGTGGCGGGGGCCAGGGGGTCGCTCGCGGGCATCGCGGGAGCGGGCGCCTTGGCCTTGACGAACGCCAGGTTGGTGCGTTCATCGCGGCCCACGAAAACCGCGTCCAATTCCTCGTTTTCAGTGTCGTGGCGCGGGATGACGATCTTGAAATCCTTCATCTGGTCGTCGGGAATGCGCAGGTCGAACAGCCCGATGGAGGTCATCACCAACCCGTCGGCGGACACGACCACGCCGGCGCCGATCAGCTCCTGGCGACCCATTTCGCTTTCCCATGTGTATTGGACGGCGACCAAAGAGGGCTCGACACGGCGGACCAGGGCGTCGGCGGAGGGGGAATTGGATGCAACCTCTTTATTGGCAACAGGTTGAGTTGTGGCGGGAGGCGTTGATACCAACGTTGGTATGGGGTGGGTCGCGGGCGGGGAAAATGGCGTTTTTTCCGGGCGGGTCGCGGGGGTCGGAACCACAGTTGGAAGAGGCGCGGTGGCGGTTTGGGTCGCCGGTCCGGCCAGCGCCGGGACGATGAGGTACAGTCCAATGAGAAGATGGCGAAACATTAAACTCCGTTCGATTGATAAAATGGGTTATTGGACTTCCGCAGGCATCGTCGCCGGGGCCGGGACCGGAGCCGCCGGCGGCGGGGCGTCGAGTTTCAGCAGTGCCGTCCGTCGGCCGCGACCGCGGGTGACGACGACGAAGACCCGCCGGTCGCCTTGGGCGAGGGTCTGTTCGTACAACTTCACGAAGGCGTCGAGGTCGGCGACCGGCTCGCCGTTGACGGTCCGCAGAACGTCGCCGGCGGCGAGGTCGGCCTTGGCGGCGGGATAGCCGGGGTTCAGGGTGGTGACCACGACGCCCTGGTCGTCCTCCAACAGGTTTTCGTTGGCGTAGGCGCGGGTGACATCGCGGACGCTGAGGCCCCAATCCTTGGCCTCGCGTTCGGCGCCGACGGCGCTTTCGAGTTCGACGGTGGAGGTTTGGACGGTCAGGGTTTGGTCGCCGCGCTTGAGCTTCAATGTGACCGCCGAGCCGATGGGCAAATCGGCGATGCGTTTGCGGGCGGCGGCGATCTCCTCGGGGAAGCGGACGTTGATCGGCCGGTTGTCGATCGCCAGCAGGATGTCCTGGGTCTTGACGCCGGCGGCCATGGCCGGGGAGCCGCGATCGACGCTGTTGACCAGGACGCCGGTGTTCACGTCGATGGCGTAGAACGTTTCAAGGTCCTGCATGGGCTTGAGGTCCAGGCCCAGGTCCGAGCGATGGACCTTGCCGGGGTGATCGGGGGTGGTGTCGGCGAGGATTTTCTCGACGACGGTTCGGGCGGTGTCGATGGGGACGGCGAAGTTCAGGTTCTGCCCGCCGCCGCGGGTGTTGATGCCGACGATTTGGCCGGTCATGTCCACCAGCGGGCCGCCGGAGTTGCCGGGGTTGATGGGGGTGTCCATCTGGATCCAGTTGGAGAAGACGCCGGTTTCGTATTCGTCGATGTTCATCGACTCGGGGTAGAAGGTTCGCTCGTTGTTGGAGACGATGCCGAGGGTCATGGTGCGGGCGAGGCCGAAGGGGGTGCCGACGGCCATGACATCCTGGCCGGGGACGAGGGGGGCGCTGGTTCCCATGGGGGCGGGACTGAAGGCGATGTGCTTGGCGGCGATGACGGCCATGTCCATTTGGACGATGGCCAGGTCGGTCCAGTGGTCGTCGCCGATGAGTTTGGCGGCGACGCGCTCCTTGTTGAAGAGGGTGACGAAGATTTCGACGGCCCGCCCGGCGACGTGGTAGTTGGTGAGGATTCGGCCTTGGTCGTCGATGATGACGCCGGAGCCGATGCCGCGGCGGAGAGTGCGTTTGCCCTGGGCGTAGATCTCCTGGGCCACATCGAGGCGGACGACGGCGGGGAAGATTTTGGCCGTGACATCGACGACGCGGTGGGGGGTGGCGCTGGGGAAGGGCTCGGGAAGCGGCTTGGCCGACGGCGGCGGGGTGGCGGCGCAAGCGGCCAGGAGGGCGAGGGCGATCAGGGCGGGGGGGATTCG
>JBBSAF010000211.1:0-5007 GCA_038252525.1 Tepidisphaerales bacterium | reverse complement strand
CCGCCCGCCACGCGGCGGCGTCGGCGGAGGCGCGGGCGACGGCGTTTTGCCATTTCAGGCCGTCGAGATAGTTCGGAATGATCGCGCGAAGGAAGCCGGCCTGCAGATCCCAACGCTGGGCGTAGGCGACGGAGAGGGTGGACTCGATGAACTCGCAGCGCAGCCCGACATCGGGCAGATCGTGGCGGAACAGCGCCGGCCAGCGGGCGGGGGGAACCTCCTCGGCGAGCCAGGCGATTCGGAGGGAGGCCGGGGCGGGGTCGGCGGCGGCTCCGGGGGAGAGGTTCAGCACGATCACATCGGGGGGCTGGTCGGCGAAGTCGCGCTCGAACAGGTAATACCATTCGGTGATGGACGAGCCGTAGAGGGCGGCGTTGACGGCGGAGACCGAGCCGTCGGCACATTGGCGGAAGAGGTCCATGTCCAAGGCGTTGCGGGTGAGGGAGTTGCCGAAAATCGCAACGCGGGGGAAGGGTTGATGGGCCATCGCCGCGGCCTCGGCGGGGAGTTGGCGAAGGCGAAGGTAGTCCCAGATGGGGTGGGCGGCGCGGACGCGGGCGCCGATTTCGAGGATGGCGATGGCGAGGATCGCCACGGCGATGGCTTTCCATTCCGATCGCGCCCCCGCGCGGCGACGGCGCGGGGAGAGGCGTCGGCGGACGGGATCAGAATTGGAAATAGATGAAGGCATGGCCCACCTCCGGCGTGAAGATCCAGAGCATCAGGGCGCAGTAGGCATAGACGAGGCCGCGCGGCAGCCAGTGGGATTCGGTGAGGGCCAGCACATCGGCCTTGCGGTCGAGCCAGAGCTCGTAGATCAACATCGGCCCGGCGTAAAAGGCGATGGCGCCGAGGGCATAGGAGGCGTGCGGGGTCATGCGGAAGTCGGTGAGGATGCGGGCGAGGAACGCGTTCGCCTGACCGATTGATTCGGCTCGGAAAAGCAGCCAGCCGACGCAGACGAGATGGAACATCAACAGACCGAGCAACAGTTGGCGCCCGGCGCGGACGATGCCGGCGCGGGGGAGGTGGACGGCCTCGTAGTCGCCGGCGGAGATCGGACGGATTTCGGCGCCTTGGGCGGTCGGGGGTTTGGCGGTCCAGCGGGCGATGGTTTTCTCGATGGGGCGATAAAGGCACAGCAGTAGGCCATGGAAGGCGCCCCAGGCGATGAAGGTCCAGGCGGCGCCGTGCCAGAACCCGCCGATGACCATGGTGAGCAGGAGATTGCGGTAGGTTTTGGCGGCCCGTCCGCGGTTGCCGCCGAGGGGGATGTAGAGGTAGTCGCGCAGCCAGGTCGAGAGGCTGATGTGCCAGCGCCGCCAAAAGTCGCTGGGGGAGATGGCCAGGTAGGGGTGGCGGAAGTTGGTCATGAGGTCGAAGCCCAACCAGCGGGCGATGCCCTGGGCGATGGCGGAATAGCCTGAGAAATCGCCGTAGATCTGGAACGCGAAGGCGTAGACGCCGGCGAGGCACTCGATGCCGGAGAGTTGCCCGGCGGGGGTGGCGAACACCGCGTCGGCGATGGCGGCCATGTTGTCGGCGACAATCACCTTGCGGAACAGCCCCGTCAGCACGAGGTACAGTCCGGCCGAGAAGTCGTCGGGCATCGAGCGGCGCGGGCGGAGGATTTGGGGGATGAGTCTCGACGAGCGCTCGATGGGACCGGCGACCAGTTGGGGGAAGAACGCGACGTAGAGAAGGAAATCGTCGAGGCGTTTCACCGGGCGGATCTCGCCGCGATAGACATCGAGGATGTAGGAGAGTTCCTGGAAGGTGTAGAAGCTGATGCCCACCGGCAGGATCACGTGGAGCATGGGCATGGACACGTTCACGCCGAGGGAAGCGAAGGCGGCGGCGAGCTGGGCGGAGAAGAAGTTGGCGTACTTGAAGAAGCCGAGCAGCCCGAGATCGACGCAGACGCTGATGATCAATAGCGCCTTGCGACGGCGCGGGGCGGTCGAATTGCCGATGGCGCGGCCGAGGGCGAAATCCATCACGCTGGTGCCGATCAGCAGCAGCAGGAATCGCCAGTCCCACCAGCCATAGAACAGCCAACTGGCGCCCAGGAGCATCCGGTTTTGGTTGCGGTGGCCCAGCCCGCGATAGAGCAGGAGGACGACGGCGAAGAAAACCCAGAAGATGTGGCTGTTGAAGAGCATCCGCCGGATCGGTGGAGGCGGGAAGCGCCGACCGGCGCGCCCGCATCATTTGCGTTTGGGCGGGTTGGACTCGAACAGCGGGTTGGTGATCTTCAGCGGATCGACGGGCGCTTGGGGGACCGATGGGGCGGGCGCGGGGCGCGGGTTCGATGGCGCGGACGGGGCGGATGCTGAAGATTTGGCCGCAGTCGGCTGCCCCCCCGCCGGGACGGGAGGGCGGGTCGGGGCGTTGGCGGATGGGGCGTTGGCGTTGGCGTTGACGGTTTGCGCGTTGGCGGGGGGCGTCTCGGCGGCGGCGACATCGGGGCGATAGAGGCGCCCGCTGAACGCCTTCATGTATTCGGTCCAGTTGCCCTCGATGCCAATGGCGGGTTCGCCGCGGGTGGCGGTGAGGGCCATCATCAATTTGGCGTCGAGGTTTTCGATGGCATGGACGGCCAAGGCCTCGGGGGTCGCCGGCGTACGGGCGGCGCCGAACTCCGGCGAGCCGTGGTGGCTGAGGATGATGTGCTGGATCACATCGATCAGGTCGCGGGGAATCGGCTCGCCCAAGACTTTTTCGGCGGCCTTGGCTTTTTCCTCGACCCAGAGGGCGCTTTTGACGATGTGGCCGACGAGCTGCCCGCCGTCGCTGTAGCCGAAGGCCGATTCGTAGGTCAATTCCCAAGTCTTGGCGATGTCGTGCAGGAAGATGCCGGCGAGGACCAGATCGCGGCTGAGGCCGGGGTAAAAGGGAATGGTGGCGTCGGCGACCCGCATGGCGTTGAGGGTGTGTTCGAGCAGCCCGCCGATGAAGGCGTGGTGGAAGCTCATGGCGGCCGGGGCCTTGCAGAAATGGGTCATCATCGCCTCGTCGTCGAGGTACGCCTGGAGCAGGGCCTTCAGGTGGCGGTTGGCGATCGAGGCGCAGAGGTCGAAGACGCCCTGACACATTTGGTCGATGTCGCCGGTGGTGTGGGGCAGGAGGTCGGCGGAATCGAAGTCGCCGTCCTTGGGCGGCCAAGCCTCCTCGATGATGAGCTGGAGGTTGTTCTGGTAGTTCTCGACGCGGCCGCGGATGCCGACGAAGCCGCTCTCGGGCAGGGCGTTGAACAGCTCGCGGGTGGCGTTCCACATGCGGGCCGTCACCTGGGCGGTGCGGTCGGAGACGAACGCCTTGATGAAGAACTTGCCGGTGCTGGTGGCCGACAATTGCTTGCCGGTCAACACGAAGACATCCTCGACCACATCGCCCGGAGCGCAATCGCGCAGGTACATTCGCCGCATGGGGGAAGGTTGTACGACGGCGCCGGGGGGTTGGCAATGGCGACAGGGGACAGGCAACAGGCGACGGCGACAGACGACGCCGGTGCGACCGATTCGCGACGGATCGGACTGACGCCAGCGCGGCGCCCGGCGACGCCAATCGCACCGCCGGGATGAATTGCACACCCCCCTTGTGCCCATTGGCGGTTCCGCTATCGTGTCGGCCCGACGCTGACGGAAGACCCCTTTTATTGCGGAAGGACAACCATGCCCCTGATCCCCCCCCACGGCGGAAAACTCGTGAATCGCATCCTGTCGCCCGAGGCCGCCAAGGCCGCCGAGGCCAAGGCCAAATCGCTGACGGCCATCGTGCTGTCCCCGCGTGAGCAGTGCGACCTGGAGATGATCGCCATCGGCGCGTTCTCCCCCCTCACCGGGTTCATGGGCAAGACCGACTTCGAGGGCGTCTGCAAGAACATGCGGCTGGCCGACGGGACGGTGTGGCCGATCCCGGTCACACTCTGTCCGGCCGACGAGGTGTCGGAAAAGGTGAAGGTCGGCCAGGAGATCGCCCTGCGGGACGGCAAGAACCTTCTGCTGGGGGTCATGAAGGTCACGGAAAAATATCCCCACGACACCCAGCTGGAGATCCCCAACGTCTACGGCACCGAGGATGCCGCCCATCCCGGCGTGGCGGTGACGCTGCAACAGGGCACGACCTGCCTGGCCGGCGCGATCGACGTGGTGAACGCCAACCACGAGCCGGAGTTCCCCGAGTTCCGCCAGCCCCCGGCCAAGACGCGGGAGATGTTCGAGCAAAAGGGTTGGAGCACCATCGCGGCGTTCCAAACCCGCAATCCGATCCACCGCGCCCATGAATATCTGACCAAGTGCGCGTTGGAGATCACCGACGGGCTGCTGATCCACCCGCTGGTCGGCGAAACCAAGAGCGACGACATCCCGGCCGACGTGCGGATGGCGTGCTACCAGACGCTGATCGAGAAGTATTACAACACCGACCGCACGCTGCTGACGGTGATGCCCCTGGCGATGCGCTACGCCGGCCCGCGCGAGGCGATTTTGCACGCGATCATCCGCAAGAATTACGGCGTGACCCATTTCATCGTGGGGCGCGACCACGCGGGCGTGGGCAATTATTATGGCACCTACGACGCGCAGAAGATCTTCGACCAGTTAACCGGCGACGACCTGTCGATCACGCCGCTGAAGTTCGAGCATTCAAGCTGGTGCAAGGTGTGCGAGGGGATGGTCAGCCAAAAGACGTGCCCCCACGGCCCGGAGACCAAGGTGTTTTTGTCGGGCACGAAGGTGCGCGACATGCTCAAGGCCGGGCAGCGCCCCCCGATGGAGTTCAGCCGCCCGGAGGTGGCCGACATCCTCATCGAGTGGGCGCGGTCGAAGTAGGCTTGCATCCCCATGCTTGACCCAAGCCCCCCGCCGACGATTTTCGCCGGCGGGGGTTTTTTTAGCGCGATCCACACACGGCCCGCGTGGCCGCCGGCGCGGATCATCACCCGCCCGCCGGCTTCACCGGAACCTGCACCTCGCCGTATTTCAGGAACCAGGGGACAAACGGGCT
>JBBSAF010000210.1:0-5018 GCA_038252525.1 Tepidisphaerales bacterium | reverse complement strand
TGAGGTCGTGGCCGATCCGGGCAAGATCCACAACCGCGATCGCTATCTCAGTAGATCCTCGATCTTAGATGCCAATGCGTCGGCCATAAACCGCTGTCCCAAGGCTGTAGGATGGATGGCATCACGATAGACCTCGCCGGTACCGGCCGCTTTGCGCAGGGCGTCGTTCAACTCGATGAACGGTATCGCCGCATTGGTTGCCACCCGTCGCGGTGAATCAAAGCCCATAATTTCCCCAACATTAAGATTGATTTTGGATGGATACAGGGCCAGCATACACTTTGCCCCAGAACCTTTCACCAATTCATAGATGTCTTTTTCCGATTGATCGCATGCCTCGACATCTGAGGGATTGGCATGCGGAGGCGCCAAGCCCATCTCATTCATGGAATTGCCGCGATGGGACGAGAGGCGAGGCAGAAGGTATCTTTCAAATCCTTCCCATAGCGCCAAAATGGGTTTGCGATCCGGGAATGAGGGGGACACCCCGACAGTCGGGGCGAACGTGGGATTGTCGGCGTAATCTCCATCATTCATCACCAACACAACCACATCGGCTTCAAATAGGCCGAACCGACGCAAATACGCCAGTTGGTTAGGCGGACCCCAACTTCCTGCAGAAACGTTCATCACCAACACCGGACGCTTCAAGTTATTGGACAGGCGCTTTTCGAGGGCGCGTGTGACCAAATCGGCGTCGTCGGTCATGACACCGCCATTCACAACGCTGTCGCCAATGACCAGCACGCGAAGTTGGGCGGGATCAACCTTCTTGGCGGGAAAATTTGGCGTCCCCCGCATGGAATACTCGTTATAGGTGATGGTATGGCCAAAGCGCCGACACCGTTGATTGGGCTTGAACAGATATTCGATGTCGGGATCACCCATGGACAAAGGCGGATCGCCCAAACCAAGGTAATATCGGGAGAAAAGTTCGGCGCCACCAAACAGTAGAATCACAGCCACAATCGCCGCCAAAATTCGGCGGCGCCAATGCCTCTTGGCCTCCCCCGGCGGGGATTCGCATGAGGGAATGGAGGATTGTCCCATACATTTAGCGTACCGATGCTCGGCATTGGTGCAAGTGCCCAGGGTGGCAGGAACCGTCGTTGCATCAGGCAGCGAGCGCTGCATCTGACGGTGAAGACGAAGAATGGCGACTGCAACACGTTTACCTTAACAGACTAAACCATGATGACGTCACTTGATTTATCTGCTCGTAGCAATCTCGCCGTTCTCCCCCAACCCTCCCCTCGCGGACGTGTCCAATGTGGGGTATCGTTTCCGCCATAACACCTTCGGAGGCATCGCATGGCATTCTGGGACAAGCTCAAGGGCGAACTGATCGACATCATCGAGTGGCTCGACGACAGCCGCGATACGATGGTGTACCGGTTCCCGCGACTCGACAATGAAATCAAGTATGGCGCCAAGCTCATCGTCCGCGAGGGACAGGCCGCCGCGTTCGTCAATGAGGGGAGGCTGGCGGATGTGTTCCAGCCGGGCACCTATACGCTGCAAACGCAGAACCTGCCGATCCTGTCCACGCTCAAGGGGTGGAAATACGGCTTTTCCAGCCCGTTCAAGGCCGAGGTTTATTTCGTCTCGACGCGGGTGTTCACGGATCGCAAGTGGGGGACCAAGAACCCGATCATGCTTCGCGATGCGGAGTTCGGGCCGGTGCGGCTGCGGGCGTTCGGCAACTTCGCGGTCAAGGTCTCGGACCCGGCGGTCTTCCTCCGCGAGATCGTCGGCACCGACGGGCGATTCACCATCGACGAGTTCGGCGACCAGCTCCGCGACATGGTCGTCGCGCGGTTCAGCGACGTTTTGGGCGAAAGCAAAATCCCCATTCTGGATCTGGCCGGGAATTACGACGAGCTTGGCAAGTTCATTTGCGCCCGCATCGAGGGGGACTTCGGCGGGTTCGGCATGAAGCTGGCGAAGCTGCTGGTGGAGAACATCTCCCTGCCGGCGGAGGTCGAGGCGGCGATGGACAAGCGCACCAGCATGGGCGTCATCGGCAATCTCGGCGCCTACACGCAATACCAGTCGGCCAACGCCATCGGCGACGCGGCCAAGAATCCCGGCGGCATCGCCGGCGCCGGCGTGGGGCTGGGCGCCGGGTATGTCATGGCCCAGCAACTCGGGCAGGCGATGAACAGCGCCCAGAGCCAGGCCAACGCCGGACCGCCGCCGCTGCCGACCGGCTCGGAGTTTTTCGCGGCTTATGACGGCAAGCAATCCGGCCCGTTGACGCTCGATCAATTGCGGGCCGACGCGACGGCGGGGAAGTTGACGCGGCAGACGCTGGTCTGGCGGCAGGGAATGGCGGCGTGGACGCCGGCCGACAAGGTGGTGGAGTTCGCGGACTTTTTCGCGCACACGCCGCCGCCGTTGCCGTGAGCGCGGCGAACGGGCCGCGGTCCTTGTGTCGCGGGGGCGCCTCGCCCCCGGTGTTATACACAAGTCCGCCGCCACTCAAGACCACGCTCCTGACAAGAGATAGGTAGCATAGCCGCCCTCGGCTGTGTCCCCCGTGCGTACGCGATCGACCCCTCACTCAGCCGAGGGCGGCTGAGCTACACGAATCCCGGGAGGCCGCGGGCGACTTGTATATAACAACGAGGCGCCGCGCCCCCGCCTTTGCAATCAAAGCCGGTGACGACGGCGCTCCACGGGGGTTTTCACAACTTCCAAACCCCGTCGGCGCCGGGTACGCCGTTGGACGCGGGCGAGGGCGCCCACGCGACGGGGGAGTGCGCCGCTCCCCGCTGGCGGGGCGAAAATGTGTATATACTGCTCGCTGGCCATATTGAGACAATTCGCTTGGGTAAACACGCGATGCGACGCATGTTCCGAGCCATTGCAAATGTCTCATGGAAGGCCGCGAGCAGTATAACAAGGGGAGGAGGCGCTCCCACGACGAGGGAAGGCGGCGCCTGCGACCTGTTGGGGACTTTTGAGGCGTGTGAAACGGATGGCCGAGCCTTCATCGATTTCATCGGGGCCACTGCCCACGCCGGAAGGCGATTCGATGCGGTCGCCGACGCCGGGCGATTCGATGCGGTCGCCGTCGCCGGGCGATTCGATGGCGTCCCCGACGCCGCCGGTGTCGCCACCTTCAACCACGCCGTCCGAGCCGACGCGGGTTTCGCCGATCCGCGCGGGGCAGCGGCAGTTTCCTTGCGCCCGGTGCGGGGCGAGTTTGGTTTTCGAGCCGGGGACGATGGCGCAGATTTGCCCGTACTGCGGGGAGCACAACCAGATCAAAATCATCGACCAACGCGTCGAGGAAATCGACTACGCCGAACAGCTCCTTGCCCTGCAATCCGGCGAGGCCGAGATGGTCGATGTCCTCACCGTCCACTGCGTCACCTGCGGCGCCGAGTCGGCCTTTCCCCCCAACATCACCGCCAGCCTGTGTCCCTTTTGCGGGGCGGCCATCGTCGCCACCGCCACCAGTTCGCGGAAGATCAAGCCCAAGTCGCTGTTGCCGTTCTTCATCGCGCGCAAACAGGCCGACGCGGCGTTCAAGGCGTGGCTGGCGGGGCGTTGGTTCGCGCCGTCGGATCTCAAGACCCGGGCCGAGCGGTCGGGCATGAACGGGGCGTATCTGCCCCACTGGACCTACGACAGCCACACCGTCACCGACTACACCGGGCAGCGCGGCGACGACTACACCGTCTCCGAGAGCTACACGACGTATGAGAATGGCCGGGCCGTCACCCGCACCCGGCAGGTCACCAAGACCCGCTGGACCAGCGTGAGCGGGCGGGTTGAGAACGATTTCGACGATGTGCTGATCGTGGCGACCGATTCGCTGCCGAAGGACAAGATCGACAAGCTCGAACCGTGGGACCTCGAGCACCTGGTTCCCTACACCGACGAGTTCCTCGGCGGGTTCATCAGCCAAGCGTACGATGTGGACCTGCCGACGGGTTTCGAGCGGGCGAAACAGGTCATGGTCGGGGTCATCCACCGCACGATATGCGCCGACATCGGCGGCGACCACCAAGTGGTGGCGTGGACGAACACGCAATATTTCGACATCTCGTTCAAGCACCTGCTGCTGCCGGTGTGGATCAGCGCGTACCGTTATCACGAAGCCAGCTACCGATTCCTGGTCAACGCCCGCACCGGCGAGGTGCAAGGCGAGCGTCCCCACAGTTGGATCAAGATCACGCTGTTCATCCTGATGTGCCTCATGGCGGTCCTGCTGCTGTTTTTGATCGTCAAGTCGTGATGTCGCGCGATCCATCGGGTCCTCGCCGGCAACCGGCAACTGACAACTTCCTCCCTATTCGCATATTCGCACTGCGTTTATCCTCGATTCATCTCCCATCCGCTTTCTGACTTGCCCCCGACGCCGCGTTTGGGTCGAATGGACCCATGCTCGACGCCATGCACAATCCGACGTTGTTGGTCGATGAGGGACCGGTTTACACCAAGGGACGCGGCTTTCGCGCCCGGGCTGAGGGGCGCCAGCGCCGTTTCCGCACCCAGGTGTTGCGGGTGGAATGCGACCGCTACGGGCATATTCTGGCGCCCGACGCGGCCGAGGCGGGGTTGAACTTCATCCACCCCGACGCCCTGGACGCCGCCCGGCGGCGCGTCGCCCGCGGCAAGGGGCTGCACATTCAGCGCACCATGGCCAACATGTGCTCCAGCCAGGCGATGAGCTTCAACCTGTTCGGTCCGCTGGCGAGCGATGGCGGTTTGGCGGTGGCGGCCGACGTGCTGCGGCGATACATCGCGGATTTGGACGCGGTGACGCGCATCCAGTTCGAGTATCTGCCGCCCCCGGAGGTCTTCCGCGACCAGACCGCCGCCGCGGGGGTCAGCGCCGATTTGCTGATCGACTATCGCACCCACAATGACGCCGAGGCGCTGTTGTCGGTGGAGATGAAGTTCGCCGAGCCGGAGTTCACGGCCTGCGCCTTCCGTTCGCCGCAGCGCCACGAGCCGTGCGCCATCGACATGGTGATCGACGACTCGTTCAGCGGCTGCCGCTACGT
>JBBSAF010000209.1:0-5043 GCA_038252525.1 Tepidisphaerales bacterium | reverse complement strand
GGAGGTGATAGGTGAATGGTTGTGAGTTGTGAGTTGTGAGTGAATACGGGGGGAGGGGGGGGAACTGGTTGTAAGTTGTAAGTTGTAGGTTGTAAGTGGGGCATACAGATGAAGTTGTGAAGTAGGGGGGGGTGAGACGAGGGAGTCTGCCATGAAAGTGACTTATGACGGGAGGGTGGATGTGCTGCGGATCGAGTTGTCCGATGAGGCGGTGGATGAGAGCGACGAGGCGCGGGCGGGGGTGATTTTGGACTATGATCGGGCGGGGAACGTCGTGGGGATTGAGATACTGGATGCCTCGCGTCATGTGAAGGATCCGAGGTCGCTGGAACATGCGGTGTCGGCGTGAGGGGGGGAGTGGGTTGTGAGTTGTGGGTTGTGAGTGAATACGGCGGAAGGGGGGTCGTGTCGGGTCTTCTCCGCCTACTTTCCTTCCGCCTACCGCCGACTGTTCGGGGTTGTAAGTTGTATGTTGTAAGTTGTAAGCGGAAAGGAAGTTGGGCACGGAGGTGGCGGCGCGAGGGAATCCGGAATCCTCTCCGCCTACTTTCCTTTGGCCTACCGCCTACTTGGGCGAGTTGTAAGTTGTGATCGGTGCACGGGAGTCGGATATGGGCGAGGCGATGTTGTGGGAGTTGTCGGCGGGCGGGGCGCGGGGGGTGGATCTGCCGGCGTCGGATGTGCCGGAGGTGGAGATGGAGGCCGAGCTGCGGGCGGGGGGTCCGTCGGGGCTGCCGGAGGTGGGGCAGTTGGATTTGGTGCGGCATTACACGCATCTGTCGCACGAGACGTTCTCGGTGGATGGCAACTTCTATCCGCTGGGGTCGTGCACGATGAAATACAACCCCAAGGTCAATGAATGGGCCGCCGGATTGGGGGGATGGGCGAATCTGCATCCGATGCAGCCGGCGGAGGATTGCCAAGGGGCGATGGAGCTGATGCACCGGCTGCGGGTGTCGTTGGCGGAGATCGCGGGGCTGGATGAGGTTTGTTTGCAGCCGTGCGCGGGGGCGCATGGGGAGTGGACGGCGCTGAAGGTGATCCGGGCGTATCACCACGACCGGGGGGAGTCCAAGCGGCGGATCGTGCTCGCGCCGGACACGGCCCACGGGACGAATCCGGCGAGTTGCGCGATGTGCGGGGCGGGGGTCGTGACAATCAAGAGCCAAGAGGACGGGCTGACGGATTTGGAGGATCTGAAGCATCATCTGACCGACGAGGTGGCGGCGGTGATGGTGACCAATCCGAATACGCTGGGGAAGTTCGACCGGCACATGGGGGAAATGGCGAAATTGGTGCATGATGCGGGGGCGCTGTTGTATTTGGACGGGGCGAACATGAACGCGATTTTGGGGATCGCGCGGCCGGGGGATTTCGGGGTGGATGCGATGCATTACAACACGCACAAGACCTTCAGCACGCCGCACGGCTGCGGCGGGCCGGGGGCCGGTCCGATCGGGGTGACGGCGGCGTTGTCGCCGTATCTGCCGGTTCCGCAGGTGGTGCTGGATGAGGCGACGGGGACATATCGGTGGGATTTCGGCCGGCCCAAGACCATCGGCAAGGTTCGGAGTTTTTGGGGGCAGTTCGGGGTGCTGGTGCGGGCGTACGCGTACATCGCGGCGTGCGGGGCGAAGGGGCTGCGGGAGGTATCGGAGAACGCGATTTTGGCGGCCAATTATGTGGCGCAGCGACTGAAGGCGGTTTATCCGCTGCCGTACGGGCCGGCGGGGGATGGGCCGATGGCGGACGATCCGTGCGCCCATGAGTTCATCACGGTTCCGCGGGGGATTTTGGATCGGGGGGCGAGCATCATGGACATCGCCAAGAGCCTCATTGATCGGGGATTCCATCCGCCGACGGTGCATTGGCCGGTGCATGATTGTTTGATGATCGAACCGACGGAGACCGAGTCGAAGAGGACGCTGGATGAGTTCGTGGAGGCGATGCTGGCGATCGCGGAGCAGGCGGAGAAGGATGTGTCGGTGTTGAAGGCGGCGCCGGTGAAGCGGTCGGTGCGGAGGTTGGACGAGGTGGGGGCGGCGCGGAAGCCGGTGCTGAGGGGATGAAGGGGGGTTGTCAGTTGCCAGTTGTCGGTTGTCAGTGGGGGGAAAAGGCGGGGGGCAAAGAGGCAAAGAGGGGCAAAGTTCGCAAAGAGGGTCGGGGGTGGGTGTATGATGGAGACGATATGACGACCAACGCAGGGGACAATTTGGCGGCGGGTCGGATCGACGTGGGGGTTGATGGCGATCGCGCGTATGTGCTGTCGCCGTTGGACAACGACCGATTCGTGCGGACGGGAAAGCAGATCATCGAGGCGTGTCAACTGCACATCGGGTACGAATCCTGGAAGCAGAATCTGGCGGATTTGTGGGAGGAAGTGAAGACCCTGGGCCGGTTGCATCGGTCGCGGGTGGGTCAAGTCCTCATGTTGCCGCGGAACGGCACGGTGCATGTGTTGTTCGTGACCGATGGGGGGAGTTTCGATTTCGACTTGGCCGAGGCGCTGGCGGAACTGAATATCCGTCTACGGCGTCAGGAGGGGATGTACGGGGATGTGGAGGCATCCCAGATTCCGAAGGGGGAATTCGGACGATTCGTGGAGGCGTCGGAGTTGGGGGACGCCTTGAAGAGCGTTTAGGAAGCGGGGGATGGCCGTGGCGGACCTCGAGGCCCATCTGACGCAGTATCATCACAATCGGCGATTGATCGCGTTGTTGCCCGCAAGCCATCCTGATTGGATGGTGACGGTGGCGTTTTACTGTTGCATCCACCTGATCGACGCGGTGCTGGCGCGCGAAGGGTATCAACCGGTCGATCACAAGTCCCGGAACCGCGCGATCGCCAACAGCAATCGGCTGGCGTTCATCGCCAAGCTGTACGATCCGCTTTACCAATTGCCCCGGAAGGTCCGCTACATGGCGGCGCCGTTGGAGTGGGTGCCCTTCGACCGGATCGGGCCGATCGTGCTGGGGCGGTATTTGTATCCGATCGAGAAATCGGCGTTCAGACTGTTGGGCAGGCCGGAAATCCATGAACTGATCGATTTGCCGACGGAAATATGAGACTGGGTGAAGGGGCGACACCCGCACCGGGAGGACCGATCCACGGGAAGGGGAATTCCGAGGCGGGACAGTTCGGGTCGGGGTTGCGTGGGGGGGCGGGGGGTTTACTATGCGCTCTTTGTATGGGAGTGATGGACATGGGCGAACGCACGGGACGAAGTTACGCGAATTCCGAGGCCGCTTTTTTCAAGGCTCGGCAGGTGATGCCGGGGGGGGTTTCGTCGCCGGTGCGGGCGTTCAAGGGGGTGGGGGGGACGCCGGTGTTCATCAAGGAATCCGACGGGTGCACGCTGACGGATATCGATGGGAACAAATACATCGACTATGTGGGGAGCTACGGGCCGCAGATATTGGGGCACGGTCACGAGACGGTGGAGGCGGCGCTGGCGAAGGCGATCGGTCGGGGGACGAGCTTCGGTGCTCCGACGGAGGCCGAGACGGCGTTGGCGATGACGATCGCGGGGGCGGTTTCGTCGGTGGAGATGGTTCGGTTCGTGAACAGCGGGACGGAGGCGACGATGAGCGCCATCCGGCTGGCGCGGGCGGCGAGCGGTCGCGACAAGATCGTCAAGTGCATCGGGTGCTATCACGGGCATGTCGATGCGATGCTGGTGCAGATGGGGTCGGGGGCGCTGACGCTTTCGCATGATGAGATGCCGGGGAGCGCGCCGTCGAGTCCGGGGGTGCCGGAGTCGGTCACCCGGAACACACTGTTGGTGCAATACAACGACCTGGCGGCGGCGGCGGAGATGTTCCGGCAGCTCGGGACGCAGATCGCGGCGTTCATCGTCGAGCCGGTGGCGGGGAACATGGGGGTGGTGCCGCCGGCGGAGGGGTATTTGGCGGGATTGCGGGAGCTGTGCGATTCGCACGGGGCGATCCTCATTTTCGACGAGGTGATGACGGGGTTCCGGGTGGCATGGAACGGGGCACAGGGGCGGTACGGGGTGAGGCCGGATTTGACGTGTCTGGGGAAGGTGATTGGCGGGGGGCTGCCGGTGGGGGCGTACGCCGGGCCGAGGAAGTTGATGGAGCAGGTGAGCCCGGCGGGGAATGTGTATCAGGCGGGGACGCTGAGCGGCAATCCGCTGGCGATGGCGGCGGGTACGGCGACGCTGGAGGTGCTGGCGGATCCGGCGGTGTATGAGGTTTTGGAGAAGCGGGCGGCGGCTTTGGCCGAGGGGTTGGCGAAGATCGCGTCGGGGGCGAAGGTTCCGCTGACGATCAACCGGGTGGGGTCGATGTTGACGCCGTTTTTCGTGAGGGAGTCGGGCCGGCCGGTGCGGAACTTCGTGGATGCGACGGATTGCGACACGGGGGCGTACGCGAAGTTTTTCCATGGGATGCTGGACAGCGGGGTGTATCTGCCGCCGTCACAGTTCGAGGCGTGGTTCGTGGGATTGGCCCACGATGAGGATGCGATCGCGGCGACATTGAAGGCGGCCGAGCGGGCGATGGGGATGTGAGCGGTGGTGGGTTGCTGGGGTCGGTTGTGAGTGGTGGCGGAGGGGGGGGCGGGGCGGAATCGTAGCGGTGAGAGGCATTTACGTTCGGGCATGTGGCGGGTGCGGAAATAAAGGTACCTGTCCCCTTTATATAAAGGTACCTGTCCCCTTAAGATAAAGGGGACAGGTACTTTTATTTTGGGGGAGGGGATAGTGCTTGCGTTTTCGCATCGGGGGTGTCTTAATTGGGGAAGGGTGGGGTTGGGTTGACGAGAAGGAGTGTCATTCATGTCACAGATTCCGCCGCAGATGCCGCCGTCGTCGTATTCCAATCAGCCGGGGTATGGGGCGCCGATGCCGGTGCGTCGGACCAATGGGATGGCGGTGGCGAGCCTGATTTTCGGGTTGGTGCAGTGCATCCCGGTGCTGAGCGGGGTGTTGGCGATCATTTTCGGGATGATGGGGATCAAGCGGGCGCGGAACCCGGAGGTCGCAGGGGGGAAGGGGTTGGCGATCGCGGGGATCATCCTGGG
>JBBSAF010000208.1:0-5046 GCA_038252525.1 Tepidisphaerales bacterium | reverse complement strand
CCGTCGAGGCATAGGTCGAGGAGTCGGCGCTGACCAGGCTGATGACCGTCCAGCGGTTGGTGTAGCCCACTCCTTGGGTCCCGTCACCATTGAGGGTGCCGCGGTCCAGCGTCGTGGCGAGGGTGTATTTGGTGCCCGGCTGAAGATTGGTGAACGCCAAGTCGACGGACCAAGTGCCGGTTCCGTAATACATCAACTTGCCGGCATTGGCGGCCTTGCCGTTGAACGTGGAGTACGCATCGCTGCCTATGTTGAATTCGGTCCCCGCGCCGGTGCCGGAGGTGTTGGCTCCGTTGTTGACCACCTGGACCTTTTCGGCGACGGTGGCGCCGGTGGTGAAGTCCTTGAGTTGGTGTTGCGTGGCGTCCGGGCCAAACGTCGTGGTGTTGGGGGCGTTGACGCCCACAATGCTGGCGGTGCCGGGGTTGGCGTCGGCGATGACGTCGTTGTACGCCACGAACGCCGCTTGGGACGACAGACCCAGTCCGCCCAGCGCGGCCAGACCGAGAAGAACCTGTGTGGAGACCCTTGTGATGCCCTCTCCTTCAGAAAATGCCCGCCGGAAGTGGACCCGCATCGGGGACACCCTCCGGGCGAAGTGATGGACGGGCGCGGAACATCCGCTCCCGACGCGAAAGACCAATTTCGCGTCAAAATAAGCGAACTCAATCGGACCCAACGGACCCAACGGACCCAACGGACCCATTCACAAATAGGACTTGACGATGGGATAATATACATTCGTTTGTAACCAAGTCAAGAAAATATTAAGAACCGGTTAAGGCCGGCTCCGGGGGCGGGATTCACCAGTCATTCCCTCCCAGATCGATCTCGCCATTCGGCCAGATTCCCCGCGGGTCCAGCGCCATGGCGATGTTTCCCGCCGGCAATCCGACGCGGGCGCCGGTTTCGTCGATTCGTGTGACCGGCGCGTCGATCCCACGCCAGCCGGCGCGGGCGTACACCTTCTCCAACCCCGGCGCGCAAAACAGCAGTCCCGCATCGAAACCCCGCCGCCACGCCTCGGCCATCGCAAGATTCAACAGCCCGTCGGACAACCCGCGCCCGCGGTGTTCGGCAAGCACAAAGACGTTCATGATCCCGGCCACGCGAAGCGATTCCCGCCCGACGGTGAGGGTGCGGTCGGTCACGCCCGCGTGCGCGATCACCGCTCCGTCGGACACTTCGACCGCGCTGAACGCCGGCCGGCTGCCGTGCCACTCGCGGGATTGGGCGAAGACCTCGGCGTCGGCCGGAAAACAGGCCACCAACCCCGCCCGGATGGCGGCGTCGGTGGCGGCGTCGATTTCGGATTCGTCGATCAACCGCATGGGATCGGGACCTCATGGATGAAATGCGGCACCGCATGGATGAAATGCGGCACCGCGACATTGAATCCATCGCCCCCTCAACTGTGGAGGGAGCGCCTTGCCTTGTTGTCACACACAAGTCTTATCCCGCTCTAAACTACGCTCCTGCCAAGAAATAGGTCGCATAGCCGCCCTCGGCCGTGTCCCCGTTGACACGGCACCCTCCATTCCCTCAGCCGGGGGCGGCTGAGCTACATGAATCAGCGGGGGCTGGGCCGAGTTGTGTGAAACAACGAGGCGCATCGTGCTCTGTCTCGATCCTATTCACCGGCAGTTGAGTCCGCCGCGTGCGCTCACTGCTTCCCTTTGAGTTGGAGGTACTCGCCAGCGCAGACATGGCCCAAAAATTAGGGTTGAGACAGAGCGGGCGCATCGCCCTTTGCCTTCGGCTTGCGACCGAGTCCATCAGGGGCACAGGTCCGACGATCCCCCACGGTCTCACTCCACCACGAAGCTCACGAGTTTTCCCGGCACATAAATCCGCTTGCCAACCGCCTTGCCCGCCAGCCACGGGGCGATCTTCTCGGCCGATGCCGCCGCCGCCAGCACCGTCGATTCATCCGCGTCGGCCGCCACCGTGATCCGGTCGCGCACCTTGCCGTTGACCTGCACCGGCAACTCGATCATCGAATCCACCAGCTTCGCCTCCTCGGCCGTCGGCCAAGGCCGCCGCGCCAGGCTCTTGGTGTGTCCCAATCGGCTCCAAATCTCCTCGGCGATGTGCGGCGCGAAGGGCGCCAGCATCAGCGTCAGGTTCTCGGCCACCTCGCGCGGGATCGTCTCCAGGTGGATCAACTCGTTGTTGAGCTTGATAAGCTCCGCGATGGCGGTGTTGAACCGCATGGCCGTGATGTCGTCGCCGATCTTCTTGATCGCCCGGTGCATCTGCCGATCCAATCCATCGGCCGCGGCGTCATCGGTGATCTTCGCCACCTTGCCGGCCTCCTCATCGCCCACCAGATTCCGCCACACCGAATTGAGGAACCGGCTCATCCCCACGATGTCGCGCGTGCTCCACGGCTTCTGCGCTTCCAGCGGGCCGAGGTACATCTCGTACAGCCGAAACGCGTCGGCGCCGTGATCGCGGATGATCTCGTCGGGGTTGACCACGTTCCCCCGGCTCTTGGACATCTTGAAGCTCCGCGCATCCACGCGCACGCCGGCGTTGTCGCGCAAATGGAACTCCGGCCCGGTCTTGGCCACCTCCTCCTCGCTCAGCCGCCGTCCGAACAGCTTTTGCCCGGTCGATTTGTGCATTCCGAACAGCCGCACGCCGTCGGCCGTCGCCTCCTCCTGCACATCGCGCACCTCCGCCGCCGACACCTCCGCGCCGGGTTCGCCGAAAGCGTGGTATTCGGTCTCGCCGAGGATCAAGCCCTGGTTCACCAGCCGCTTGAACGGCTCGGACGTCGAGACATGCCCCAAATCGAACAGCACCTTGTGCCAGAACCGCGAATACAGCAGATGAAGCACCGCGTGTTCGACCCCGCCGACGTACAGATCCACCGGCATCCAATACTTCTCCTTGGCCGGATCGACCAGCCGATCCGGGTTGGCCGGGTCGATGTACCGCAAATAATACCAGCACGAACCGGCCCACTGCGGCATGGTGTTGGTCTCGCGCGTGAACCGCCGCCCGTCCCGCTCGACCGCCAGCCAATCCCCCGCCTTGCTCAGCGGCGGCTCCGGCGTGCCCGTGGGCTTGAAGTCCTCCATCTCCGGCAGCGTCAGCGGCAACTCCGACTCTCCGATCGCGTGGGCCTCGCCATTTTCGTCCAGGACGATCGGGAACGGCTCGCCCCAGTATCGCTGCCGGCTGAACAGCCAATCGCGCAGCTTGTATTTCACGCTCCCCCGCGCCGTCCCCTCCCCGGCCAGCAGGTCGATGATCTTGGCCTTGGCCTCCGCCGTCGGCATCCCGTCGATCACCGCCGAGTTGATGGCGACGCCCTCCCCCTCGAACGCCCGATCCGTCGGCCCCGACCCGCCCGCCGGCCGAACCACCACGCGGATCGGCAGGTTGTGCAGCCTGGCGAAATCGAAATCCCGCTGATCGTGCGCCGGCACCGCCATGATCGCGCCCGTGCCGTACCCCATCATCACGTAATCGGCGATGTAAATCGGAATCCGCTCCTGGTTGATCGGATTGATCGCCATCGCCCCGGTGAACATCCCCGATTTGTCCTTCCCCTCGGCCATCCGATCCCGGTCGCTCTTGGCCGCGATCATCTGCCGGTACGCCTCGATCGATTCGCGGTGCTGCGGCGCCGAAATCCGGTCCACCAGCGGATGCTCCGGCGCCAACACCATGTACGTCGCCCCATACAGCGTGTCCGGCCGGGTTGTGAACACCGTGATCGCCAACCGGTCCTCATCGTCCTCGGCGTCCACCGGCGCCAGCGACTTCGGCGGCGGCTCGGAACCCTGGCTGATGTTCACCGCCGGGATGGGCGACACGCTCTCCGGGTCGATCTCGAAATCCACCTCCGCCCCCACGCTCCGACCGATCCAATTCCGCTGCATCTGCTTCAGCGATTCCGGCCAATCCAACCCATCCAAATCCCCCAGCAGCCGGTCGGCATAGGATGTGATTCGCAGCATCCACTGCCGCATCGGACGGCGCTCGACGGCGAACCCGCCCACCTCGCTCTTGCCGTCGATGACCTCCTCATTGGCCAAAACCGTCCCCAGTCCGGGGCACCAGTTGACCGGGATCTCATCCATATACGCCAGCCGCTGACCGGCCAGAACATCGTCCTGTTCCTCCCGCGACAGTTCCCGCCACAGCCGCTCGATCCGCATCTCCCCGCTGATCCGCTCCATCCCCTCCTGCGTGGGGTTCAGCACCACCGTCCCGTCCGGCGCCACCACCAGATTCTCGTTCTGCAATTCCTGCACGAGATGCGACAGCGGCTTGGCCTTCTGGTCGATCACATCGAAATAACTGTTGAACAGTTGCAGGAAGATCCACTGCGTCCATTTGTAATACGACGGATCGGTTGTGTTGACCTCGCGCTGCCAGTCGTAGCTAAGCCCCAGCGCCTGAATCTGCCGGCGGAAGTTTTCGATGTTCTTTTCCGTCGTCACCCGCGGATGGGTATTGGTCTTGATGGCATACTGCTCCGCCGGCAGCCCGAAGGCATCCCATCCCATCGGATGCAGCACATTCACCCCCCGCATCCTCAGATACCGCGACACGATGTCGGTGGCCGTGTACCCCTCCGGGTGCCCCACATGCAGCCCCGCCCCGCTGGGATACGGAAACATGTCCAGAATGTACGCCTTGGGCATGTCCCCGGCCTCGGCCGGTTCCAACGCGGCGAAAGTCCGGTTCTCCAGCCAATACCCCTGCCACTTTTTCTCGATTGCGGTGAAGTTATGCGCCATGACCCCAATATAGCGTCCCTTCCCGTCCCCCGTCACGCCCGAACCGCCCGACCCTGAAAAACGACTTCCCCCCCCTCCAAAACCCACCCCGCCCGCGCGACATTCCATATAACGGGGACAGGTATGCTCTGTCTCGACCCTCGGAAATCCAACACGGCACGGCGACCTCGTCGGTTTTTTAGCTGCGTTTAGGGCGGTCCTCGGCGTGCGGTCCGGTCAAAAAGAGTCTTTGGACGAGGGTCGAGACAGAGCAGAACGGATGAGGTTTAAAAGTTGTGAAAACCCCCGG
>JBBSAF010000207.1:0-5060 GCA_038252525.1 Tepidisphaerales bacterium | reverse complement strand
TCGGCGGCGCCGGGGATGGCGGCGAGGGTGTCGGGATCGAGGGTGTAGAGTCCTTCCCACAAGGCATAGGCGACGCGGATGTCCTGGAGCCAGGACATGCGGTTGGGGTCGAGGGTGCCCAGTTCGCCGCGATTGAGGAAGGTGAAGTCGGCCTTGGAGCGTTCGCCGCCGGTCGACCAGAGGATCGCGCCGGCGAGAAGTGCGAGCAGAACGATCGGGATGGTCGCCAGCCGGAGCATGGCGGACTACTCGGCGGCCTTGGTGGCCGGCTTGGGCAGGGTTGTCGCGGGTTTGACGGCTTTGAACTCGGCGATGGCGGTCAGGGCAGTGGCGGCTTGGTCGGCGTCGGACTTGATCTGGACGGGATCGGTGCGGGAATCGACGCGGGTGAGGGGCTGGAGCGCGTTTTGGAGGGCCGAATCGTCGGTGAGGATGTAGAGTGCCTTGGCGACCTGTTGGATGACGCGGCTGAGGGGATCGGCGGCCTCGGGGTAGCGTTGGACGGCGAAGGAGAGGAGCTCGAGGAACTCCTGGGCGGTGCGAACGCGCTGCTCGGGGGTCTGGTTCGGCCAAACGGAGGGATGGGAGAGATAGAGGGTGGCGAGGTTCTCGGTGGTAGGCTCGTCGGGGATGGCGGTGGCGTACTGTTTGAGGCGCAGCGCGAGGAGGTCTTGCATGAGGGGGACGGCGACACGGGTCTCGGCGACGGACGGTTGGCGCGGGGTGGGGGCGAAAAGCCCGAGGGTGGCGGCGTCGTAGGCCTCCTGCAAGACGGGGGTGGAGACGGTGCGGGTGGCGGCATCCACGATGGCCTTGGCCAGCCGGCCGTCCTGACGGAGCAGGGCATTGGCCATGACCGAGGGAAGAATGGCCTTGGCGCCCTTCATGCCCCAGAGGACGACGGGGGTGGCCTTGTCCGCCAGTTGGGCGATGACGACATCGTGCAGGCGGGTGTTGCGGGCGATGTCGGCGGTCTTGGCGACGGTGATGGCGGCGAGCAGGCGTTGGCGGAGGGGGGCCTTGGGATCGGCCGACGGGGCGATGGCGCGGGCGAGGGCGTCGGCGTAGGCGTCGAGGTAGGCGGCGGGGGCCGGTTCGCCGCGGACCATGGATTCCTGGATCAGGGCGTCGCGGGCCTTGGATTGGTCGGAGGGGTTTACGGAGGCGAGCTTGGCGACCTGTTGCTCGACGAAAGTGGCGATGGTCTTGCGTTCCTCGGGTCCGACGGCGCCGTTCTTGATCGACTCGGGAACGCCTTGGGCGCGGGCGGCGGGCGCGATGAGGGGTCCGGCGAGGAGGAGGCAAACAATCCAAGCAAGGCGGTGGTGTCGGATCATGAGGCGAATCTCCCGCGGTGTGCCGGATCGGTCGAACCGCGAACGGGCGCCCGGCCGGGGGCATGGGCGACGGGCCGCGGGGACAATCCCCCGAATCGGCGCGGTCGGTCCGGTCGCGGGTGGCGCGAAAACTAGCACAGGGCCGACGGGGTGTCAAGAAATCGGGGGATTGGCGACGGGATCGCAACGGGGTCGAAATCATCGCTTGACGGGCCGGGCGGCGGGGGAATAATCGCGCCGGTTTCCGTTGGAGCATTCGGAGAGGCATGGAAGGATCCCGTAACGAACCGATTCCCAATCCCGCCGTGCGCCGGTTGAGTTTGTACCTGCGCCAGTTGGAGGGGTGCGCGCGGGCCGGCCAGGGAATGATCTCGTCGCGGCAACTGGGCGAGTCGCTGGGGCTGAGCGACGCCCAGGTGCGGAAGGATTTGGCGTATTTCGGACAGTTCGGGCATCCGGGGGTGGGGTATCGGGTGGACGATTTGATCGTGCAGGTGCGCAGGATTCTGGGGACCGACAAGACGTGGAACGTGCTGCTGGTGGGCGCGGGGAACCTGGGGCGGGCGCTATTGGCGTACAAGGGATTTCACGCCAAGGGATTCCAATTGGTGGCGGTGTTCGACACCGACGCGGCGAAGATCGGCCGCAAGCAGGGAACGTTCACCATTCAATCGCCCGATGAACTGGAATCGACGATCCGGGAGCGCGCGATCCGGCTGGCGATCATCGCGGTTCCGGCGGAGGCGGCCCAGGATCTGGCCAACCGGCTGACGGGGGCGGGGATTCGGGGAATATTGAACTTCGCGCCGGCGTCGATCGCGATGCCGATCGACACGGCGGTGGTGTCGGTGGATCTGGCGGTGCAGTTGGAGCAGTTGTCGTTCCAGGTGAATGGGCCGCAGGGGGGCGAGGGAAAGTTGTGATCCGCTTTTCAAGCACCATTTACATGCATTGACGATTGGCGTCCGCAGGGGACATCTGTGGGTCGGCGCATCGCCGCGGTGTTCTGACGAGATGGAAATGCCGCCCTCTCAACTCCAATGGAAGCCCGTCGGGCCGTGTTCTCCCCTTGGCCCACGGCCCCCTTTCCGCCCACTCCCCTACGCCTGCCGCCGGTCACAGAGCGTTCGGGGTTGCGGGTTGCGCGTTGCGAGGGACGGAGATGCGGGAAAACGGGCGTTGACCGATGCGACGAAGGGGGCCTATCCTTGGACTCGTTGATTCACGAATCCATTTTACCCCGCAAGGGAAGGAGACCCCCCATGCCTTATCAAGCCCCGCCGCTGCCATTTCCATCCGATGCCCTCGAGCCGCACATCGACAAGCAAACGATGGAGATCCATCACGACAAGCATCACGTGGCGTATGTGACCAACCTCAACGCCGCCGTCGCCAAGCACCCGGAGCTCGATGGCAAGCCGGTGCATGAGCTGCTGCAACACAACCTCAAGATCGTGCCCGATGACATCAAGACGGCGGTGCGAAACAACGGCGGCGGGCATCACAACCATTCGCTGTTCTGGGAAATCCTCAATCCCGCCAACAAGGCCGACAAACCCGTGGGGAACCTCGCCAAGGCCATCGACACCCAGTGCGGGTCGTTCGACAACCTCAAAAAGGCGTTCGAGGAAGCGGCCAAAACGCGATTCGGATCGGGGTGGGCGTGGCTCGTCAAGCGCGGCGACAAGCTGGAGGTGATCTCCACGGCCAACCAGGATTCGCCGATCATGGAGGGCGCTTTCCCGATCATCGGGTTGGACGTGTGGGAACACGCCTATTACCTGCAATACCAGAACCGCCGGCCGGACTATGTGTCGGCGTGGTGGCATGTCGTGAACTGGAATGTGGCCGAGGAACGGTTCAACCGGGCGAAGTGATCCGGCCCGCATTTTCAAAGGCAAGTCGCGACGCCCGCGGAGTCGATCCGCGGGCGTCGTGCCATTGTACGGTGTCATGACTCCGTGCCATTGCGTTGCGTCATTGCGTCGCGTCACCGGCGTCGCGTCACCGGCGTCGCGGCATCGGCGTCGCGTCATTGCATCGCGGCATCGGCGTCGCGGGATCGCGGTTGATCGGGCTTTAGGGTTCGTGCGGTGTTGCTCCGGCTTCAATCCCCCCGCGAGGTTGTGTAAGGTGGGGGAATCGTGCTGCGACGCAACGTGCTGATTTTCCATGCGGGGGGGCTGGGGGATTTCGTCCTCACGTGGCCGCTGATGGTGGCGATGGGGCGGCTGCATCCCCAAAGCCGTATTTACGCCATCACCCATGCCTCCAAGGGCCAGTTGGCGCGGCGCGCCTTGGGAATCGAAGCGGCCGACATCGAGAGCGGCTGGCCGGCGCTGCATGGGGGCGCCGACCCCGGCGAGCGGGCCATGAAGCTCCTGGGCGGGGCGCACACGATCGTGAATCTGCTCGCCGGCCCCGACGACGCCTTCCCGCGCCACTTGGCGATGGCGAGTGGCGGCGCGTCGGTCGTCACGATTCGCCCCACCGCCCCTGTGGGATGGCGGCGACACATCACCGAATATCACCTGGAGCAACTCGAAAATTGGCCCGCCATCCAGACGGCGCTGGGGCAAATCCTGCGCAGCGCCGCCGAACGTGGATTGGGCGCGGCGCGGCGCCCGGGCGCGGGGTTCCTGATCCATCCCGGCAGCGGCGGGGTGGCCAAATGTTGGCCCATCGAGCGGTATATCGAGTTGGCGACAGCGCTGAAATCGGATGGGCCGGTGGAGTTTGTGGTCGGCGAGGTCGAAATGGAGCGGTGGACGGCGGCGGACCTCGGGCGACTGGAGTCCGTCGCGCCGCTGACGCGCTGCCCCACGCCGATGGCGTTGCTCTCGCGGATCCAATCCCGCGGCGTCTTCATCGGCAATGATTCCGGCCCCACCCATCTCGCGGCGATCCTGGCGACGCCCACCGTGGCTTTGTTCGGGCCGACCGATCCGGCGGTGTGGGCGCCGCTCGGACCGCATGTCACGGTGATGCGATGCGAGCCGTTGGCGACGTTGGAAGCGATGGCGGTGGCGGCGACGGCGGCGAAACTGCTTCCGTCGGAGGCGGTGGCGCCGGGGGTGGAAGCCGAGGAATGACATCCGCCGGGCGTGGGTTCGCGCGGCGCGTTTCCGCTTGCGTCGGGGCGCCGCGTCCCCTTCGGCGCCGAGGCGGGCGGTGGGTCAATCCAACGGTACCTTGATGACGATCTTCAGCACGTCGGCCGGATGTTCCACGCACAACCCCGGCATGTGGGCATCCTGCGGCATGAAGACCGCGAACATCCCCGCATCCACATCCACGAATCGTCCCCCGGTTCCATCGAGGAACACCAAGTCGCGCTCCGCATCATACGCCTCGAACTCCCGCGTCGCGGACAAGTCGATCACTCCCATGCGTTCGACCCCGCGCACGATGCACTGGATGTCGGCGTGGCGACGGTGGGCCTCCCATCGACCCGCCGACCGCGGCTTGGTGTCGTAGCGCTCGACGATCGCCAGCAATCCGCCGTCGCCGAGCGCGTGGCGACCCGGCGGCGGGGGTGCGGCGAACATATTCACCAACGCCTCGAACCCCGCCGCGAAACGCGGACCCAGGCCGTGGTAGGCCCGATGATGTTCAAGGCGGTCGAGGATCATGCGGAACGTCGATCCAATGTTGGCCGCGACGGGGACGGGCGGCTCACAACCTGTGAATCATTGGCTTCGGCGCCGCTGATATTCGCCCAAC
>JBBSAF010000206.1:0-5063 GCA_038252525.1 Tepidisphaerales bacterium | reverse complement strand
TGACGGGGGCGGGTCGGCCCCGCGACATGGAGGGGGAGGGGGCGGCGAAGGGGGAGGGTTTGGCGGGGGCGGGGCGGCCCCGCGACATGGAGGGGGAGGGGGCTGCGAAGGGGGAGGGTTTGGCGGGGGCGGGGCGCCCCCGCGAGGGGGGGGGGGAGGGGGCGGCCGGGCGGGCCCGCGGTCCGGGGGAGGATCTGGGGCTGGACCTGTCGCTGCGGTTGCGGGATGGGTCGATTTGGCCGGGGGAGGGGACGTTCGCGTTGGGAGGGCTGGAGGGGGAGATGACGTTGTCGGCGGGGAAATTGGTCATCTCGCGGATGGTCGGTCGGCGCGGGGAGGCGACGATCGGCGCCGCGGGGGAGATCGTCTGGGCGGGGCGCCGCCCGCGTGCGAAATTGGCCGTGACGGCGACGGACTTGCGGCTGGATGAATCGTTGCACCAACTGTTGCCCGAGGCGGCGCGGGCGGGATGGGATGCGCTGGCGCCGCGGGGGACGGTGGATGCGACGTTGCGATACGCCGGGGCGCTGGGATCGCCGACGACCCGGCCGGTGCCGTTGCCGGCGATCCCGTTGCCGACGGATTCCACGACACGGCCGGCGGAGGCGGGTGATGGGATCGCGGTGACGATCAAGCCGAGGAAGTTGTCGGTGACGCCGAGCATGTTCGCGTATCAACTCGACGATGTGCTGGGGACGGTGACGGTGGCGGCCGACAAGGTGACGCTCGCGGACATCACGGCGAAACACGGGGATGCGACGGTGAGGTTGTCGGGAACCGGAACGCTTGGGCCGCGCGACCAATGGGAGTTGGCGTTGGACGCGAAAAATGTGCCGGTGGACGAGGCGCTGCGGGCGGCGCTGCCGGAGTCGTTGGCGAGCATATTCGCCGGGATCAAGCTCGAGGGGGCGATGGATGTGGCGTTCAAGACATTGAAGGTGACGACGGCGGCCACGCGCCCGTCCGCGGAGACGGCCGCCGGCGCCGCGACGCGTCCGGCGGATCGGCCGGTCGATGTCGAGTTCGCGGCGACGGTGCGGACGACCGATGCGTCGTTGAACGTCGGCGTGCCCCTGGGGAAGGTGAACGGGTCGGCCACATTCGCCGGCCGGACGGTGGGGGGACGAATGGCGGAGTTGGCGGGATCGCTGTCGGCCGATTCGCTGACGATCGCGGGACGGGACGCGACGGGGCTGAGCCTGACGGCGGCGAAGGGGGCCGATGAGCCGCTGCTGACGTTGGGGGACATCCACGCGAAGTTGGCGGGGGGGGATCTGGCGGGCACGGTGCGGGTGCGGTTCGGGGATGACACGGATTCGACTTATGCGCTGTCGATGCTGCTGCGGGATGCGTCGGTGGGGGAGATCGCCGGGCAGGAGGAGATGCGCGGGCGGCTGACGGCATCGCTGGATCTCGAGGGGCAATGGAACGATCCGCGCCGGCGGCGGGGGCGCGGGGACGTGTCGGCGACGGGACGGAACATGTACCAGATCCCGGTGGTGTTGGGATTGCTCGAAATCGCCAACCTGTCGTTGCCGATCAACAGCCCGTTCAACGAGGCGACGGCGCGCTACATGGTGCAAGGCCCGCGGGTGACGTTCGAGGCCATCAATCTGCGCAGCGACAACATGGAGATGCGCGGGACGGGGGTGTTGGATTTCGACACCAACCAGGTTCGGATGACCTTCACGACCAACAACCCGAATTGGCCGAAGGTGCCGTTCATCGGCGATTTGATCCAGGGGGCGAGGGATCAGTTGTTGCAGATCCATGTTCGGGGGACGATCGGCAAGCCGAAGGTGTCGGCCAGCGCGATGAACACCGTCACCACGACCGTGGATGAGGTGTTCGGCAACGAGCGGTAGGGGGGGCACGGCGCGGCGGGGGAGCGGTAGCCGCACGCTCACGCTCGCGGCTCGTGGGGAAAGACGGGGGCGGGGCGGCCTTGCGTTATACCCATCTCGGCCATCGCCTCCCCGGTGCATGTGGCTTAGCCGCCTGCGGCGGAGTGGCGGCTGGGTGAAGGGAGGCTGGCGTGTCCACGGGGGACTCAGCCGAGGGCGGCTGAGCTCCATATCCATTGATTCTCCAATGAAGTTTCTCCCCCGCCCCCCCCCTAGGGACTCAGAGTTTGTGAATGTATTGAATTTCCGGGAAAAAAGCCTCGTTTTCAGCCAAAAAGACGGGGTGTTTTTGTCCCCGATGGGAAAAGTTCACAGCCTCTCAGCCGAGGGCGGCCGAGCTCCATATCCAATGGCGGGAGCGTACGTAGAGAGGAGAAGACTTATGTATAACAACGAGGCGGGGAGGCTGGCGCGTTGGATCAAGGGGAGAGACGCGGCGGCGGAGGTCAGAAGCCGCCTTGGGCGATCTCGACGGCTTTGAGCATGGCTTTGGCTTTGTTGAGGGTTTCCTCGTATTCGCCCGCCGGGTTGGAATCGGCGACGACACCGGCGCCGGCCTGCACATCGAAGGTTCCACCGCGCCAGACGATGGTGCGGAGGGCGATGCAGGTGTCGAGGTTGCCGGCGAAATCGACATAACCCACGGCGCCGCCGTACGGGCCGCGACGGGTGGGTTCGAGCTGGTCGATGATCTGCATGGCCCGGATCTTGGGAGCGCCCGAGACGGTGCCGACCGGCAGGCTGACGCGAAGGGCGTCGAGGGCGGTCAATCCGTCGGCCAGTTGCCCGGTGACATTGGAGGTGATGTGCATCACATGGCTGTAGCGCTCGACGCTCATCACATCGGAGACCTTGACCGATCCGATGGTGGCGACGCGCCCGACATCGTTGCGATGCAGATCGACCAGCATGATGTGCTCGGCCCGTTCCTTGGGGTCGGCGAGCAGCTCGATTTCCAAGGCCTTGTCCTCCTCCGGGGTGGCGCCGCGGGGGCGGGTGCCGGCGAGAGGGCGGCTGGTGACCACGCCATCCTGCACGCGACACAGGATTTCGGGGCTGGAGCCGATGAGCGTGCAGGCCGGGCTTTTGAGGAAAAACATGAACGGCGAGGGGTTGATGATCCGCAGGGCGCGGTAGACATCGAACGGCTCGGCGGAGCTGCGGACGCGAAGACGCTGGCTGGGGACGAATTGGAAAATGTCGCCGGCGCGGATGAACTCCTGTCCGTCGGCGACGGCCTTCTCGAATCGCTCGCGCGAGAAGTTGGACTCGAAGGCGAGGGTGAGCGGCGCCTGCGGGTCGATCTCGCCGAGCTGCATCAAGGGTGGCTGGCTGAGGCGATTGACAATGCCGTCGATGCGGCGGCAGGCGTGGTTGTAGGCATCAGAGGGGTCGGGGAAGGCGGACAGGTCGGCGTTGGCGACGACGCGGATGGTCTTGTCGACATGGTCGAAAATGACCAATTCGTTATATAGCCCGAACAGGAGGTCGGGCAGTCGGCGGTCGTCGACGGGCGGGTGGTCGAGTTTTTCGCCCTCGTAATAGCGGATGGTGTCGTAGCCCGCATAGCCGACCAGCCCGCCGGTGAAGGCCGGAAGGGTGGGGTCGCGGAAATAGGCGCCGGTCGGGAGGAGTTTTTGCAGGTCGGCCAGTGGATCGGTGGTGGGAAACGATTCGGGGGCGCGGGCGGAACGTTGGAGCATGGCCTTGCCGCCGGCGGCCTGATAGACGGCGGCGGGGGCGGTGGCGATGAAGGAATGTCGGCCGATTTTCTCGCCTCCGACGACCGATTCGAGGAGGAAGGCGTGTTCGTCGCGTCCGAGAACCTCGAAGGCGGTGACGGGCGTGAGGCGGTCGGCCAAGAGTGTGCGGTGGACGGGGATGATGCGGTGGGTCTTGGCGCGGGCGGTGAAGATGTCGAGGTTGGGGAAGAATCGGCGCATGGGGGGAGTGTAGGGCGGAAGGAAGGTGGGCGGAAGGCGGAAGGAGGGTAGGCGGTAGGCGGGTAGGCGGAAGGCGGAAAGCGGAAGGAAGGTAGGCGGTGGGGTTGTCGGTTGCCACGGCAGGGTGATCGTGATTGGATTGCGACTTTCGGGTAGGTTCCCGCTGGTCAAGGAGGCCTCATGTACGAGATTCGCGTGGAAAAGTGGTTTTCGGCATCGCATCAATTGCGGATGTACGACGGGTCGCTCGAGCCGTTGCACGGGCACAACTGGCGGGTGCGGGTGACGGTGGCGGCGCCGGAATTGGACGGCATCGGGGTGGTGATGGATTTCCATGTGCTGGCGCGGCAGTTGGACGCGGCAATTTCGCCGTGGCACAACGGGCATCTGAACGATCACCCGGCGTTCGCGCGGGTGAATCCGTCGGCGGAGAATGTCGCCGGGACCGTCGCCGGCGCGATCGCGCCGCCGGAGGGGGTGGAATTGACCTGCGTAGAGGTGTGGGAAACGCGGGATTGCGCGGCGGTATACCGACCCGATGCCGGCGGGCGGCGGGAAATGGGCCGGCGAAAATCGCCTTTGAACGTGGTTTGACGATGGGGGAGTGCTGAAATAGGATTGGCCTGTCGGATGCCCCCGCGCGTTCGGCGGATGGACACCATGATGAAATGCGACAATTGCAACAAGCCGGCCACGGTCCATTTGACCGAAATCCGCAATGGCAAGAAGGTCGAAAAGCACCTTTGCGAGCAGTGCGCCGCCCAAGGCGAGGGGCTGCCGGTGGCGGCCCACACCCCGATCAATGAACTGTTGACCAACTTCGTGATGCAGCATTCGGGACTGGCCACCAAGCAATCCAACGCGGTGTGCGAGCATTGCGGGATCAGTTGGGCCGAGTTCCGCCAGAACGGGTTGTTCGGCTGCGAGCATGATTATGAACTTTTTGAATCGGACCTGACGCCGCTGCTCCAGCGGGCCCACGAGGGGGGCGCCCACCATGTGGGCAAAACCCCCACCCGGCGGGGCGCTTCCGGCGCCGAAACCGGGCGGAAACGCGCGGATTTGGGCCGGTTGCGAAAGGAATTGGCCAGGGCGGTCGAGGTCGAGGACTACGAACAGGCCGCCAAGTTGCGCGACCGGATCCGCGAGGCCGAGGAATCGTGACCGGCGATGCCCGCCGGATCGGTTTCCGAACACCATGAAACTCAGCGATTTG
>JBBSAF010000205.1:0-5074 GCA_038252525.1 Tepidisphaerales bacterium | reverse complement strand
ATAGTCAAGTCGCCCTCGCACCACCAACAGCAGCTTCGGAGCGGCCACGTAGTTGGTCGCCTGCGTGTAGCCGGCGTCGTATTGCCGCACAAAGGCCTGCAGGATCGTGACCTGTGAATGCAGCAACTTGGCGGCATAAGTGAGCAGCGGCGTGGCGGAGGCTTGCATGGATGGCTCCGATCATACCACGGTCATGGGGCCGGGTGAATCATCGCCGGGTGGATCGCCGGGTGGAAACCCCGATGCCGGCGGAATCCGGGTGGATTTCGGCCGCCGTTGATGTCGGCGGTGTTGATGTGCGCGGGTGGACAAGGTTTTTCAGCGGATATACGATTCAAGTCATTACAAAGCCGCTTGCCTTCGCCGTCGCGGCGATGGCGATGGGCGCGCCGCCCGGGGGAGGTCGGCCAAGTCGTCCACCGGCATCCCGACGAACGCGGACGCGCCCGCGGGGGAAATGAAGGACCGAGGCTTGTCGTTTCCCGGAATGCCGGTTAGCGTTTCAAGCAGGTGACAACGGTCGCGTTCGGCAACGGTAGTCATTGCAGTGCCCGGGCTGTTTCAGCCAACGGCGGAACGCGCATCCTTCCGTGATGAGCGATTCCGCCCCACCGCCTTTCGAGGAGTCAAGAATGTTATATCGATCGATGTTGGCGTTCGCGTGTTTGGTCGTCGGCGTCGCCAGCGCTTCGGCGAAGGCGGAGGATGCGGCCGCGGCGCCCACGGCCACGCTCATCTGTGACAAGACGCCGATTGAAACGGGTTTGAGCCTGTCGCGCGATCGGATCGCCGCGGGGTCGGTCACGATCGACGGCAAGCAAATCCCGACCTGGGTGAGCCGCCACAACAGCGTGCCCGCCGATGAGTGGGCGCGATCCTTCCTCATCAAGGTCACCGATCCGCGTTTCCAGAAGGGCGCGATGCCCGCCGTGGATATCGAGGTCACTTATGTGCATGAGGCGAACACCAAGGTGGAAGTGGTGGCCGACACCGAATCCGGCAGCCGCGTGATCGGCGCCGGATGGGGGAACAGCAAGGCGTTGCAAACGATCAAAATCCACCTCGACGACGCTTATTTCGGCGCCCGCCCCCATGGCAACGACCCCAAGACCCTGCCGAGCGACGGCTTCGACCTGCGAATCAACGCCTATGCCGGCGATTTCCAACTGAGAGAGGTCGAAATCACCGGCGTGGATCGCAAGCAGGTCGCCGACTGGTCGCGTTTCCTCAGCGTTGGCGGCGTCGCCAGCGAGAGCGGCGACTTCATCGTCGCACCCGGCGGCAGCGATAAAATCACATTCGACCTGCGGAACAAGGCGATGATCGCCACCCCGGTCAAGCTGGTGCTGCAAACCTTCGATGGCGGCGGCAAGGTGCTGGGGCGGGAAGAGCGGGATGTCACCCTCGGCGCCGACGGCAGCCTGGCCGTGGAAGCCCCCTTCGACGCCGCGGCCAGGCCGGTCGGCGAATATGCCGTGCGGCTGAGCGTTAAATTGCCCGGACAAACCGTGCCGTTGTTGGCGCGGGAGCAGCCGCTGGTGGTCGCCGGGCCGGAGGATTTGTTCATCATCTTCGACAAAACGCCCATCGCCCGGGGCATCGAGTTCGACCGCACCGCCGTCAGCCCGGTGGAAGTGACCGTCAACGGGGCCAAGCGCTGGGCGTGGCAAGCCAATGCCGGCTCGCAGCGCGGCGGCGAGGGGTGGTGGAAGTCGTTCGTCTTCAACATCACCGACAAGCGGTTCCAAAACGGCGGCCGCCCGGCGGTGGACGTGATCGTCAATTATCGGCACGTCGCCAACGCCCCCATGAACGTCTACGCCGACACCGCCGGCGGCAGCCGCGAAGTCGTCGGCGGGTGGGGCAACAGCACCGACTGGCAACGCCAGAACATCCGCATCGACGATGCCCTATTCAACGACACCGACTATGGGTCGGACCCCAAAGCGGTCAAAAGCGACGGCTTCGATTTCCGTGTGAACTTCAACAGCGGCGACGGACAGCTGCGAAGCATTTTCGTTCGCGGGTACCCGCTGGATGCCCAGCCGGGTTCCGCGCCGGATTACCGCCGCCTGCTGAGGTTCGACAGCGTCGACGCGGGGCGGGAGCTGTTCATTTTCGATCCCGGTGAAAAGACCGAGCTGAAGCTCAAGCTCACGAATCTCGCCCGCGTGCCGTTGGACGCCGTTTACAGCGTGACGCTCGTGGACGACTTCAACAATGAAATATGGACGCATCGCCACACCGTCACGATCGCCGCCGCCGGCGATTTCGACGTGCCGGCGCCCTTCGACACCGCGGGGCTGAAACAGGGCGTCTACACGATCCGCCTGAGCCTCGGCCACGAAGTGGACGGGAGTTACGCGGCGCTGATCGAGCGCGATGTGAACGTCATGGTCAGCGAACGCTCGGCGATCGAAAAGACCGCCGGCAAACCCGGCGACGGCACGTTCCTCTACGGCCTGGACAGCGGCGTGGAGAGCTTCGACGAACGCTGGCTGCAGTGGGCCGATTTCATGGGCGTGGACATCCTCCGCGGACCCGGCCAGGGGCACAATCACACCGACACCGACGCCCTTGGGCGCGCTTTCGCCGTCATCGGCAAGCATAACCTGCGGGCGACGCAGTTCTTCGATATCCCTTGGGATGAGGATCCGGCGCGGCGTCAGCAGAAATGGGAGGAGCTGGCGAAACAGGCGGAGGCGATCACCCGCGAATTCGGGGACAAGGTTTATTACTACGAGCTGGGCAACGAGCCGGACTTGACGTATTTCTATCCCGGGCCGATCGAAGAATATGCCAAGGGGTTCGCCATCGTGGCGAAGGCGATCAAGCGCGGCGACCCGCAAAGCCTGGTCATGAACGGCGGTCTTTGCTTCGCCGGTGAAGAGGGCGACAGGCGGGCGCGTCGGCTGGTCGAGGTCATCGACCCCAAGGCCCTCGACGGTTGGGCGTATCATGCGCACGGTCCCGGCGCCGGCGCGGAACGCAACGGGTATGAGAGGCTGCGCGCCGTCGCCGCCAAATATGGCAAGGCCGACCGACCGTACATGGAGACCGAAAGCGGCGTTTCGGCGCGATCGCCCATGCAAATCCGGGTGCAGGCCCGCACCGCCACCCAAAAACTGGTGTATAGCCAGTCGGTCGGGCTGGACGCGTTCATGTGGTTCCGCCTGAACATCACCGGCGGCGACGGCGATTACACCAGCACGCTCAACGTCCATGAACCGCGCCCGGTCGTGTTGAGTTATCGCACCACCGCCCGCACGCTCAAGGGTCTTCGCTTCGTTCGCAAGATCGAACTTCCCGACAGCGCCGCCGAGGCGTATTTGTTCGCGGAACCCGCGGGCGAACGACGGGCGCTGGTTTACTGGACCGACGGCCGCGGCGGGCAGCTCGCGACCATGGGCTTGGGCGGGCCGGTCACGAACTTGGCCGGGCGCGATCTTTTCGGCAACCCGCTTCCACAAACCGGCGGAGAAGCCGGCATCGTCACGACGGCGGTGGAAAACGACCCCGCTTATCTCACCTGGAGCGGCGGCGACGTCGCCAAGATCGCGCCCTTGCGTCCGATCCTCCTGACCGACGCCGTGGCGACCGTCACGCCCGGCGGGCGCGACGAAATCGTCGTCAAGGTGCGCAACGATTCCGACCGCCCGATGAACGCCACCCTCATCGCCGCCGCCGCGCCCGAAACGGGCGTGACGCCGGTGGATGCCGAAAAGAACGTCACGGTGCCGCCGCGAGCCACGACCGAGGTGCGCGTGGCCCTGGAAACCGCGCCGTCGGCCAACGTGGTGCGCTGGCCGAATCGCTGGGCTGTCTTCACCGGCATGGCCGGCGGCTCGGTGGATCCGCGGGCGATCAAGGACGTCCCGCAAACCATCGAGGCCAACGGCAAAACATTGCGCGCGTCGATCGTGCGGTTGAAAGACGGCTCGATCAACCTCGCCGTCGTCGGCGGGACCTATAAGGAGCGGACCGAGGCGATTTGCGTCGCCGAGATCGATTCGCCCGATGCCCGCACCATCCGCGTCGGCGCCGCCGCCGACTGGTGGATGGCTTGGTTCGTCAACGGTCAGCCCGTTTATGACACGCTCGAACAGGGCAACGGCGGACCTCAATCGCTGCTCGCCCATCAGTTCGACATGCCCCTTCGGGCCGGGAAGAATCTGATCGTGGCTCGCGTCCTCAGCGGTTCGCAGGGGTTCCGACTGACGTGCGGCGGTCCGCAGGAACTCGCCGCCGCCAAGACTTCCGCCGGGCCGGGCGATGATCTGTCCCTGTCGCTGAAAGTGGGCGATCAAACGATCGCTCGTCAGCGTGTGGCCCTCTCCCGCCGCACCGTGCTGGGGGCCAGCCCCGCGCCCTTCGACGGCCCGATCGCCGCCCTCGGCCACGATGAACCGGCGGGCGATCTGTTGGAAGGGCAGATCACCAACGAATGGGCCAAACAGCCCGACAGCAGCAAGTGGTACAAAGGCCCCGACGATTTGAGCGCCTCGGTGTGGGCGTACGCCGACACCCGATCGCTTCAAGTTCTCGTCGCAGTGCGGGACGACACGCCCCGCGCCGGCGACGACGTGCGCCTGTCGATCGCCACCCCCGACCACGCCATCCGCACCCTCGCCGCCAGCGACGCGAAAGCCGCCGTGACGCGTACGGCCGGGCCGGGCGGAACCATGTGGTATCGCTTCACAATCCGGCGGACGACGATTTCGTCCAACGTGGTGTCCATCAATGTCGAGGTGGTGGACGACGACTTCGGCGGTGTGAAGCAAACTGCCCGCTGGTTTGCGTCCCAAACCGATCCGGTCCAATGGTGGCAGTGCGCGTTGCCCTGAAAAATGGCCGCCGCGCGCGGGTTTCAGGACGATTTCAAGATGAGGAATATACTGCGATGGTCGACGAGATCGTCTTCAATGGATTGATCGTTTCGATGGGGGACGCTTGAAATGACGGCGATCCCCGAGGCGGTGGCAATGGGCGTTGATGTATGGGAACGAATGAAGGGGACGTAGCTCTTCACGGGGGAACGAATGAAGGGGGAACGAATGAAGGGGACGTAGCTCTT
>JBBSAF010000204.1:0-5081 GCA_038252525.1 Tepidisphaerales bacterium | reverse complement strand
TATACATAAGTCGTCTCCCGCTTTAACGTACGCTCCTGCCAAGAGATATGTGGCATAGCCGCCCTCGGCTGTGTCCCCCGTTGACACGCCAGCCTCCATTCACTCAGCCGGGGGCGGCTGAGCTACATGAATCGGGGGCGATGGCCGAGATGTGTATATTATACTGCTCGCTGGCCATATTGAGACAATTCGCTTGGGTAAACACGCGATGCGACGCATGTTCCGAGCCATTGCAAATGTCTCATGGAAGGCCGCGAGCGGTATAACAGCGAGGGCGAGGGCGCCCGCGCGACGTGGGAATGGGCCCGTGTCGGTGGGGCGTCAGGCGATGTGGATAACACGGAGGCTCCCCATCCCGAAGGGCGCGGGTCAATCGACGTGCGGTTCGGTCATGCGGCGGGGGTCGAGCAGGCGGGCGAGGTCTTCGGGGGGGAGGACCTCTTTGGACTCGGCCACATGACGGACGGTGGCGCCGGTCTTGAACGCCTTTTTGGCGATGTCGGCGGCGGCGTCGTAGCCGATGGCCGGGGCGAGGGCGGTGCACATGGCCAGGGATTTCTCGACCAATTCCCCGCAGCGGTCGGCGTTGGCTTGGAGGCCGGTGACGCAGCGGTCGGCGAAGACGCGGGCGCCGCGGGCGAGGAGGTCGATGGATTCCAGGAGGGCGTGGGCCATCACCGGCATCATGACGTTGAGCTCGAAGGTCGAACCCATGGCGCTGGCGGCCAGGGCGATGGTGGTGTCGTTGCCGATGACCTTGGCGCAGACCTGGAGGAGCATTTCGCTCATGACCGGGTTGACCTTGCCGGGCATGATCGACGAGCCGGGCTGGGTGGCGGGGATGGAGATTTCTCCGAGGCCGCAGCGCGGGCCGCTGGCCAGCAGTCGGATGTCGTTGGCGATTTTGGTCAGCGAGACGGCGATGGTTTTCAGGAGACCGGAGGCCTCGACGACGCCGTCCTTGGCGGCCTGGGCCTCGAAGTGGTTGGCGGCCTCGAGGAACTCGACGCCGGATCGGGCGGAGATCGCGGCGATGACCTTGGGGGCGAAATCGGGATGGGAGTTGATGCCGGTGCCGACGGCGGTGCCGCCGAGGGGCAGTTCGCGCAGGGCGGTGATGGCCCGGCGGGCGCGGGCGACGGCGTGGGCGGCCTGGGCGGCGTAACCGGAGATCTCCTGGCCTAGACGGATGGGGGTGGCGTCCTGCAAGTGGGTGCGCCCGATCTTGACGATGGGGTCGAAGGCGTTGGCCTTGGCGTCGAGGGTTTGGTGGAGGTGTTGCAGGGACGGGATGAGGGATTCGTGGATCGCGCCGGCGGCGGCGATGTGGATGGCCGAGGGGATGGCGTCGTTGCTGCTCTGGCGCATGTTGACGTGGTCGTTGGGATGGACGGGGGATTTGCCGCCGCGCCGGCCGGTGGCGAGCTCGGTGGCGCGGCCGGCGATGACCTCGTTGGCGTTCATGTTGGTGGAGGTGCCGCTGCCGGTCTGGAAGATGTCCACGACGAATTGGTTGTCGAAGTCGCCGGCGATGACCTCGTCGGCGGCGCGTCGGATGAGGTCGGCCTTGATGCCGTCGAGGTCGCCGAGCTCGGTGTTGACGGCGGCGGCGGCCCATTTCACGGTGGCCAGGGCGGCGATGAAACGGCGGGGGAAGCGGAGGTTGGAGATGGGGAAGTTTTCGACGGCGCGGGCGGTCTGGGCGCCGTAGAGGGCGTCGGCGGGGACGCGCATTTCGCCCATGGAATCCTTTTCGAGGCGGAAATCGTCGGACATGGAGAGGCTCCGGGGTTGGGTGAGGGCGGCGGCGGTATCAAGTTCAGGGCGGCAGGACCGCCTCCCCGCGGTCGCGGCTCGCGGGGGAAAAGATCGCTTCCCCGCGGTCGCGGCTCGCGGGGGGAAAAGGACCGCTTCCCCACGGTCGCGGCTTGCGGGGGAAATGGACCGCTCCCCCGCGGTCGCGGCCCGAGATCGAACAGGCCTCACCGTCGAGGTCGCGGATCGCGGAATGGACCCAGTGCCGTTCCCCGTGAATGGCGGCGGAGGTCACGCGAGGGATTGGTCGCGGTGGACCTTCAGTTGATCGCGGAGGGCGGCGGCCTCTTCGTAGCGCTCCAACTTCACGGCCTTTTCCAAGGCGGATTCGAGCTTTTTGATCGGATCGATCGGCATTTTGCGCTTGATGTCGCGGGCAAGCTTCTTGAGCAGCATGGCCTCGCCGGAGTGGTTGAAGGTGCGTTCCTGGCCGTAGCGGACGAAGAACGACTTGATGGCGGCCAGGCCGGACCGCACGGCCTTGAGGGCCTCGTCATAGCGTTTTTCGGCGACGAGGAGGGACGCCTTGCCGCGGGCGTTCATCATGGTGATGTAGGGGCGGTACTGTTCGAGGATCATGCGGTCGTGCTCGTTCTCGCCGAACTTGGCGCAGAGCTCGAGAACGCGGAGGTTGCGGGCGGTGTCGCGGACGACGCCGTCGAAATCCTCGAGGACGAAAAGGCTCAGGTAGCGGTGGTAATACTGGACCGCCTCCTCGCGGAGGGTTTGGCATTGGTCGCTGGTGAGATGGAAGCCGAGGTCGGTGCCGTTTCGATGCTCGTGGTTCTTGAGCAACGATTCGAAGTATTCAAGCAGCGAGTCGCACCCGTGGGGACGGGCGCCATCGGGTCGGCCGTGGAGTTCCATTTGCAGCAGCCCGAGGTCGAGGCGCATTTGCAGCTTGGGTCGGCCATCGCGCCCGGTGATTTTGCGGACGTTGATGGTGCCGGATTCGTAGTCCCAGCCCTTGAGGACGGGGGTGATGTCGCGGGCGGCGGCGCGGGCCTTTTGGTGGCCGCGTTCGGTGGGTTTGTTTGATTCGGTCATTCGATGCCTCGCATTTTCCCCGCGCGGCGGGGCGGGGGGATTCAACAACGTTTCGGGGGAGTCCCGACGCCGCGGACTTTATGAATTGTAGGCCGGGGGTCGGGCGGGAAACAAATCGGACGGAAGTTCGCTGCAAGGAGGACGAATGGGATGGCGAGACGCCCCATGCCGTCAACGCAACGATTGGACGAGGAAAAGGGGGGAGAGCCCAAGTTGATCTTGTTGTCGCGGGATCCCATTGCACGGGCTTTCGATTCATGGGTGGATCGAATGCAAGCGAGTTCGGCGCGCGAGGTGCGGCTTTCACCACCTCCAAACCCGCTTTCGCCCGGTGAAGTTTCCCTGATGGGGCCGAGGTGGTCGCGCGACGGAAGACGGGGTTCCTTGAACTGACGGCATTGAGCGAGACGCCCCCGGGCAGGCAGTGCGCCGGGGGTGCGGGCGGGGGCCGCGAATGGGGTCAGCGTTTGGCTTCGAGGTCGCCGAGGGCGGTGTCGCGGGCGTATTCGAGCTTGAAGGAGTAGGTGACGGTGACGGCTTTTTCGCGGTTGGCGTCGGCGGGGATGGCGATGTCCCAGCGCAGGAGGTTCTGGGCGCGGTCGGTGCGGAGATAGCTTGGATCGTCGCTGAGCGGCGGATCGGTCTTGGTGAGGGTGATGCCGATGGTCTGGGCCTCGGCGCTGGGCAAACGGTCCCACAGTTGCACGTTCACCGCCTCGGTCTTGAAGCTGCTCACCCGTAGGCGATAGGTGAAGTTGTGGACTTGGTTGCCACCTTGGACGGCTTGACTCTTGTCGATTTGTTGGCGCTCGACCTGCAATTGGGGATCGACGCCGAAGGCGAGGGTGAATTGTTCGCCGACGGCGACGAGGGGGAGGTTCATGCGGCCGACGAAATCCGAGCCGAGGTACATGGTGGCCTCGCCGGGCAGGAGCACCTGGTCGGTGGTGTTGGTGAGGGCGGCGAGGCGATAGACGTGTTCGGTCAGGACGGGGATGGCCTTGTAATACAGCTTCGACGGCAGTTGCACCCGCGTGATCTCGATCAACTGGGGGTCCGACCGCGACGGCACGGTGAACCGCGTCGGCAAGTGATAGGTGACGCTGGGGCCTTCGGAGGCGGGCGGGGGGGATTGGGACTCCTCCTTGTCGAACATCTCCTGCTGCTGCACGATGGCGGCGGCCTGGTTGTAGGCCATCTCACCCTCGCCGGAGGCGCCCTTGTCCCCGCCCATGTTCATCCTCTGCTGGCCTTGGGCGCGCAGTTCCTTGGCCTGCGCACCGCGGCGGGGGGCGTTGGCGGTCATCGGCTTGGCCGCATTCACCGCGAGGTTCAGGGCCAAAAGCTCCGGCGGGGCGGCGTTGAGCATGGGCTGGGCGTTGCTGAGGACGATGGCCGCTTCGGTCCAGTCCTCGCCGGTCTGCTGCATGATGGCGGCGAGATACTCGATGTGGACCGGCAGTTGGGCGTCGGCGGCGCGGATTTTGTACTGGGGCGTCCAGGTTGCGGCGGAGACGAGGTAATTGAGACGCACGTCGGTCGGGGCGTCGGCGGTTTTATCGACGACGATGACGGCGTCGATGATGGTGCGGGCGGCGCCGGCGGAGAGCTCGGCGAGTTGTCGGCGGGCGAAGTCGATGTCGCGCGCGATCTCGGCCATTTTTTGACGTGCGGAGACCTGCTCGTCGGCGAGGGCGCCGCGGGATTCCATCACATATTTGCCCAGGGCGATGATGGCCTCGCTGTTGAGCATTCCCTTTTCACTGAGTTGTTGGAGGGCGCCGGCGGTGAATTGTTCGAGCTTGGCGAGGAACTGGAGGTTGGTCTCGCCGACCTGGAGGCGGGCGGCGATGAGCTGGGTTTGTTCCTCGAAGGCGCGGATTTTGTCCTCGATGGCGCGGACCTCGGCGCGGGTGTCCTCGCGGACGGCGCGGCTGCGATAGCGGGTGCTGAGGATGCGGACGCCGTCGGGGGCTTCGGAGTAAAGCGAACCCTCGAGGGTTTGCGGCGGCAGGGGGGTGACGATCAGTTCCATCAACCCCTTTCCGGCGGGCGCGGCGACCTTGCGGGTGACCAGGGCGGTGCCTTGGTAGATGGTCACGGCATCGACCGAACTGTCGGTGGCCGGTCGGGTGGCCGGTTCATCGGCGCGGGCCGGGACGCGGAGTCCCGCGGTCAACAACAGCGTGGCGAGCAAGAGGGCGACGATGCGCATGGCG
>JBBSAF010000203.1:0-5130 GCA_038252525.1 Tepidisphaerales bacterium | reverse complement strand
TCACCCCCGCCCCTCTTTCACACCTTCTCCCCCCGTCCCCCGCTCACAACGTACAACCCACAACTTGCAACCTTCCCCCCTCACCTCCCCGCCCACTCCACCAGCACCCACAGCGCCGCCCCGGCGCCGATCATGCCGGCCAAGATCCAGAACGTGATCTCGGCGGCCTCGCGCGGGACCCGTTCCATTTTCTCGCACTTCACGCTCTTGTGCACGATGGCGATGGCGGCGCACAGCGGAAAAATCCAGATCCACCAATAATCCCACAGCGCCAGCGGCCGCACGAATAGCGGCGCGGCCAACATCCAGCCGATCATCGCGCCTCCGTCGTCAGCCGACGATGCACCGCGTCCACCACCGTCATCAAATTGAGCATCCCCGCCACCGCCGTGTAGAGCGTGCCGATCTCCGCGATTCGGCTGTGCGACACCACCGCCGACCACGAGCCATTGGACAGCGCGTTGGACGCCCACGCCGCAGCCAGACCGATCCCCCCGGCCAGCGCTTGGCCGATGAACCACGGGCGTTGGAGGATCTCCCCCATTCCCGGCGGCGCCTCGACCACCCGCACCCCGCCGATGAGCGTCCCCAAGATAAACAGTGTGAGAATTGTCACCCCCACCGTGAGGCCCCGGCTTCGCTGGCCGATCAGCCAATACCCCGCGCCGGGAACCAGCCACCCCGCCAGCCCCACCACCGCCGCCGGGGGACAACCCTGTCGTGAATCGGACATGCGACAAACTTTATCGCGGGGAACGCGAAGATGCGAATGGAGTGGAAGTCACGGGTCACGGGTCATTGGTCACTGGTCACTGGTCATTGGTCATTGGTTGAGGAGCAACGTGCACGCACGAGGCTCCTGCCGCGCCCCAGGACAAATGACAAATGACAAATGACAAATGACGACCCCTCACTGTCCCGCCCGCTGCGTGAATCCCGTCACCTTGTATCCCGCCTTCACCACGGTGTCGGCCAGTTGGCCGGGCGTGACGGCGCCTTGGTGGAACAGGACCGATGCTTGGCCGCTGTTGAAATCGACCTCCACCTCGTGGACGCCGGGCTGTTTCTCCAGCGCTCGTTGGATGGCCTGCTCACAGCGGTGGCAGTGCATCCCCTCGATTTTGATCAGCGCCAATTGGTCCTGGTGCACATCATGCGGCATACCATTATCTCCCACGCAAGGGTGTCGGGCCGCATTATTATACGCCAAAACCCCGTGCGTGTTTCATCAATCTTGGCGATACGTCGCCAATTTGGTCAACGGGTTCCCGCGGGGGACATTTCGACGGACTTGTCGCACCCGACGCGACAAAATCGCCCTGCGAAGGTGGCATTTCGCCGTTGATGATGATTTCTTCGCGCCCACGCGATTTGGCACGCCCCTCGCTCATGCCCATTCCGTCGGCGACGCCGATGACGGGACGCCCCGACGGCGGCCCGTGCGAAAAAGCCCTCAATCTCCGACCCCCCACGGATAGTGGATTTCGGGTTGGAACCCATAGCCCGCGGCCGGCGTTTGCCCAACGCCGGCCGCTTTTTGTTTTCGTCTTTTTCTTCTCCGACAACTGGCCACTGGCCACTGGCAACCGGCCACTGACAACCGACCAGTGGCAACTGGCGCCCTCCTGCGGATACAACCCTCTCCATGGAATCGCTGGCCGATTTCGATGAAGCATCGCTGGCCGACCGGCTCGCCGGCTGGGACCTGCCGCCATCGCACGCAAGACGTTTGCTGCGCGGGTTTTATGACGATCCCGGCGGATTCGCCCCGTCCATCCGCGTCCACGGCAAGGGCGTGGTCGAGCGTTTCAAGACGGATTTGACGATCTGGCGATCGACGTTGCGGCACATCCACGCCAGCGCCGATGGGACTCGTAAACTATTGATCGGCCTGGACTTGCACGATTCGGTAGAGGCGGTGTTGATGCCCTCCCACCGCGATGGTCTGGCCGCCGGGTGCATCAGCGCGCAGGTGGGCTGCGCCATGGGGTGCGGCTTTTGCGCCTCGACCCGCGGGGGGTTGACGCGAAACCTGTCGGCCGGGGAGATCGTCGAGCAGTTTTTGCATTTGCGCGCCCAAGCCCGCGCCATGGGCCGACGCATCGCAACATTGGTCTTCATGGGAATGGGCGAACCCCTGCACAACCTCCCGGCGGTGCTGGGCGCCATCCCCCGCATCGGCAACCCGGGCTTGGGCAACCTCGGCGCCCGGCGGATGACGGTCTCGACGGTCGGGATCGTGCCGGGCATCGACGCTTTGGCCGCCGCCGACACCGGGGTCCACCTCGCCCTGAGCCTGCACGCGCCCGACGACGCCACCCGCGACCGCATCGTCCCCCTGAATCGCAAATATCCCGTCGCCGCGATCATGGCGGCGGCCAAGCGGTTTTACGCGCGGACCGGGCGCCCGGTGAACATCGAATACTGCCTGCTGGGAGACGTGAACGACTCCGACGCCCAAGCCGAGTCGCTGGCGGCACTTATGGCCGGGTTCGCCGCTCATGTGAACCTGATTCCGTATAACGCGATCGGGACGGGGATCGATGGAGTGGAATACCGGCGTCCGGCATCGGAGCGGGTGGCCGCATTCATTGATATTTTGCGACGTCGGGGGGTGGTGGCGCATGTGCGCCAACCCCGCGGCGACGACGTGTCGGCCGCGTGCGGTCAGTTGGCGGGGGGCGAAGGGCAGTTGACAGTTGATGGTTGATGGTTTACCGGTCGACCAATCGATTCTCCCATGCGATTGCGCACGGTTTTTCCCCATTGCCGATCCGGCTCGGCAGCAGCCCCGGCGATCGCTCGGCCAATGCCGACCGACTCACCGCCCTCCCACCGTCAACGAAATCGGCTGCGGCGACGGCCTGAATGTCGGTTCCACCGCCAACTGCAGCGGCCGCCGCCGACCGGCCGGGGGAAGCCCGTCGCTGTCCACGATCCGCTGAATCGCCATGATCCCCTCGATCAGCGTCTCCGGCCGCGGCGGGCAGCCGGGCACGTACACATCCACCGGCATGAACTGATCGATCCCCTGCACCGTCGCGTAGCAGTCGAACACCCCGCCGGTGCTCGCGCACGCTCCCATCGAAATCACCCACTTCGGCTCGGTCATCTGCTGATAAATGTGCTGCAACACCGGCATCATCTTGATCCCCACCCGACCGGCCACGATCATCAAATCGCTCTGCCGAGGACTGAACCGCATCGCCTCGGCCCCGAACCGGGCCAAGTCATACCGGCTGCACCCCGTCGCCATGAGCTCGATCCCGCAGCAGGCCGTGGCGAACGGCATCGGCCACAGCGAGCTCCGCCGCGCCCAGTTCACCACCTTCTTAAGCTGCGTCGTCAACACATTGTCCGGCAAGGTCTGCGTGTCCATCGGCGTCTCCAGCGGGAAAATCTTCGGTTGCGGCCCGATTATAGCGACGGGGCGAACAGTTGTCAGTTGTCGGTTGTCAGTGGTCAGTTGCCAGAAGAAGCAAAATTAAAAAGTCCCCCGCCCCGTCGCAAATGCACGCTTCAAGTTGCACGTTGTACGTTGTAAGTGAAGAACGCAGCGGCCCACCCCCCTTCCTTCCTGACAACTGGCAACTGACACCTGACAACTGCCTCTTCCTTGCCCTCACCCGTCCCTCATGCGACGATGCCCCCGCCATGTCACAGGACACCGACATCTCATGGCAGGTGCTCCGCCGAATCGTGGCCGATTGGGCGGGGCCAAACGCCGAGCTCGTCGAGGTCAAGCCCCTCATGGGCGGGTGCATCAACACCACCCTCTCCCTGGGCGCCGCCGACGGACGCAAGGCGGTGCTCAAAATCTCCACCCACCGCGTCGATCACCACTATTCCGAGGAGGCCCACCAGCTCTCGCTCCTCCGCGACGCCGGGGTTCCCACGCCGACGGTGCTTCTGCACCATTTGGCCTCACTGGACCATCCCCACAGCTACCTGCTGATGGAGTTCGTACCCGGCGTCGATCTGCACTCCGCCCGCGACCAAAGCTCCCCCGACCAATACGCCGCCCTGCAGCGCCGCCTGGCCGAGGCGACGGCGCTGTTGCACACCCGCACCGCCGACCAATACCACCGCTGCCTGCCCGAAGGGGCGCCGGGTTTCGACGATTGGGCGACGTTCTACCGGCAGGTTTACGACCCCATCTGGCACGAGGTGGCCAAATCCGAGCTTTTGCCGGTGAAAACCCGCAAATTGATCGGCAAAATCCACGACCGCCTCGACCGTCTGCTCGTCCACGACGATCGCCCGCGTCTGACGCATTGGGACTTGTGGGCCACCAATGTCCTCACCGCCCCCGACGACACCGGCGCGTGGCGGATCACGGCGTTCCTCGACCCCAACGCCAAATACGCCCACGCCGACGCCGAGATCGCGTACCTGGAACTGTTCCACACGGTGACGCCGGCGTTCATGGAGGCGTATCAGTCCCACCGCCCCCTCTCACCGGATTACGCCCGGCTGCACCGCCCGATCTACCAGCTTTATCCCCTCATCAACCATGTGCATTTGTTCGGCGCGGAATACGTCAAGCCCCTGCTCGGCGTGGCCGAACAACTCGTCGGCGTGGTGTGAGGCGAAGCGGTCGATTCGGATTCGGGGATCGACGCGCGATCGCAAGGTCCACCGCACCTCGTTGTTATGCCCAAGTCCGCCCCCGCCGGCGGCAGTCCCGGCGTCGCGATCTCCGACTCGGCCCCGTCCGTGGGGCACCATCGGGCGAAGGTGGGTTTGGAGGTTGTGAAAACCTCCGTTGAGCGCCGTCCTCATCGGCTTGAATTGCAAAGGCGAGGGCGAGGCGCCCCCGCGACATGAGAACGACGGCGGTTGGCCGGTGATTTGTGTATGACAACGGGGGCGAGGCGCCTCGTTGTTATACACAAGTCGCCCGCGCCCTCCCGGGATTCGTGTAGCTCAGCCGCCCTCGGCTGAGTGAGCGGTCAATCGCGTACGCACGGGGGACACAGCCGAGGGCGGCTATGCCACCTATCTCTTGGCAGGAGCGTGGTCTGGAGTGGCGGCGGACTTGTGTATAACACCGGGGGCGAGGCGCCCCCGCGACATGAGAACGACGGCGGTTGGCCGGTGATTTGTGTATGACAACGGGGGCGAGGCGCC
>JBBSAF010000202.1:0-5149 GCA_038252525.1 Tepidisphaerales bacterium | reverse complement strand
CCTTCATCGGCAAGATCCGCCACTCCACACCCGGCGTCGGACTCATCAGCCCACCGCCCCACCACGACATCAGTTCCATCGAGGATCTCTCGCAGCGCATCAACGACCTCCAGAAAGCCCACGACCACGCCCGCATCAGCGTCAAGCTCGTCAGCGAGGTCGGCGTCGGCACCGTCGCCGCCGGCGTCGCCAAGGGCAAGGCCGACCACATCCTCATCTCCGGCGATTCCGGCGGCACCGGCGCCAGCCCCCTCACCAGCATCAAGTACGCCGGAATCCCCTGGGAGATGGGCCTCGCCGAAACCCAGCAAACCCTCGTCCTCAACGACCTCCGCGGGCGCGTGGTCCTGCAAACCGACGGGCAGATGAAGACCGGGCGCGACGCCGTCATCGCCGCACTCCTCGGCGCCGAGGAGTTCGGTTTCTCCACCGCCCCCCTCATCGCCAGCGGCTGCATCATGATGCGAGTCTGCCACCTCAACACCTGCCCCGTCGGCGTCGCCACCCAAGACCCCGAGCTAAGGCGCAAGTTCGCCGGCAAGCCCGAGCACGTCATCAACTTCTTCTTCTTCATCGCCGAGGAAATGCGCCGCCACATGGCCGAAATGGGATTCGCCACCCTCGACGAAATGGTCGGCCGCGTGGACATGCTCGAGTTCGCCGATGTCTCCAACCACCCCAAGGCACGACATCTCGACCTCGATGTCATCCTCCACAAGCCCAACGTCGGACCCGATGTCGCCGTCCGCCATGTGATGAACCAGGACCACGGCCTCGACAAGGCCCTCGACCGCACCGACCTCATCCCCCTCGCCCGAACCGCCATCGAAACCGGCGCCACGGTCTCGGCCGAAATGCCCATCGCCAACACCCGCCGAACCGTCGGCGCCATGCTCTCGGCCGCCATCGCCCGACGCCATGGCCAGACCGGACTCCCCGACGACACCATCAACCTCAAGTTCAACGGCTCGGCCGGCCAAAGCTTCGGGGCGTTCCTCGCCCACGGCGTCACCCTCACCCTCGAGGGCGACGCCAACGACTACCTCGGCAAGGGCCTCTCCGGCGGTCGGATCATCGTCTACCCGCCGAAGGTCTCGACCTTCAAGCCCGAGGAGAACATCATCGCCGGCAACGTCATCGGCTACGGCGCCATCGAGGGCGACATGTACCTCCGCGGCGTCGTCGGCGAGCGATTCTGCGTCCGCAACAGCGGCGCCCGCGCCGTCGTCGAGGGCGTCGGCGACCACGGCTGCGAATACATGACCGGCGGGCGCGTCGTCGTCATCGGTCCCACCGGACGCAACTTCGCCGCCGGAATGTCCGGGGGCATCGCCTACGTCTACGACGACAACGGCATGTTCCCCAAGCTCTGCAACCAGGACATGGTCGATCTCGAAAAGCCCTCCGACTTCACCGACGACGACCTCGACACCCTCCGCCGACTCCTCCAAAACCACGCCCGACTCACCGGCTCCACCGTCGCCAAGGGCATCCTCGACGACTGGGACAACGAACTCCGATGGTTCCTCAAGGTCATGCCCACCGACTACCGACGGGCGCTGGCCCACATGGCCGAGATCGACGCCCAGGCCCAATCACTCGGAGAAGCCCAAACCACCCCGGCCTGACCCGCCGCCGGCGCCGACCATCGAACCGACCCCCGACCCCCGACAGAAAGACCACCCCAACATGGGCAAGCCAACCGGATTCAAGGAATACCCCCGCGAGACGCCCCGGCGCCGTCCCGTCGAGCTTCGCATCCTCGACTACAACGAAGTCTACCAGCCCATGCCCGACGAGAAGCTCCGTCAACAGGGCGCCCGCTGCATGGACTGCGGCGTGCCCTTCTGCCATGGACCCAGCGGCTGCCCCCTGGGCAACATCATCCCCGAGTGGAACGACCGCGTGTACCGCGACCGCTGGCGCGACGCCCTCGAACTGCTCCTCAAGACCAACAACTTCCCGGAGTTCACCGGCCGCGTCTGCCCCGCCCCCTGCGAGGAGGCCTGCACCCTCAACATCAACTCCACCCCCGTCACCATCAAGCTCATCGAGCAGAACATCATCGAGCACGCCTTCGAGCAGGGATGGATCCACCCCCAACCCCCCTCCCGACGCACCGGCAAGAAGGTCGCCGTCGTCGGCTCCGGCCCGGCCGGTCTCGCCGCCGCCGCCCAGCTCAACAAGGCCGGACACCTCGTCACCGTCTTCGAGCGCGCCGACCGCATCGGCGGACTCCTCACCTACGGCATCCCCAACTTCAAGCTCGAGAAGCGCATCGTCGATCGCCGCGTGGACCTCATGACCGCCGAGGGCATCAACTTCATCACCGGCGCCAACGTCGGCGTCAACACACCCCTCGACAAGCTCCGCATCGACTTCGACGCGATCATCCTCTGCGGCGGCGCCACCGCCCCCCGCGATCTCAAGGTCCCCGGACGCGAGCTCGACGGAATCCATTTCGCCATGGATTTCCTCCCCCAACAAAACAAGCGCGATCACGGCGACACCCCCGCCGACCCCATCTCCGCCGCCGGCAAGCATGTCATCATCATCGGCGGCGGCGACACCGGCGCCGACTGCCTCGGCACCAGCCTCCGACAGGGCGCCAAGAGCATCCGACAGTTCGAGCTCATGCCCAAGCCCCCCGAAGCCCGCGCCGGCGACATGCCCTGGCCGATCTGGCCCATGGTCCACCGCGTCAGCAGCGCCCACGAGGAGGCCGACGGAAAGTTCGGCGCCGACCCCCGCGACTTCGCCATCAACACCCAACGTTTCACCGGCGACGCCGACGGCAACGTCCGAAAGCTCCACGGCTTCCGACTCCAATGGGAAATGTCCGGCTCGCGGCCCCTCAAGTTCACCCCCGTCCCCGACTCGGAGTTCGAGCTCGATTGCGACCTCTGCCTCCTCGCCATGGGATTCGTCGGCCCGGAACACCCCGGACCGATCGAGCAACTGGGTTTGGAGTGCGACCCCCGCGGCAACGTCAAGGTCGATGACCGATATGAATCCAGCGTCCCCGGCATCTTCGCCGCCGGCGACATCCGCCGAGGCCAAAGCCTCGTCGTCTGGGCCATCAGCGAAGGCCGCCAAGCCGCCCGCGCCGTCGACGAATCCCTCATGGGCCGCAGCGACCTGCCGAAGATGAAGCTGTTCTGAAGGAAGGTAGGCGGAAGGAGGGTAGGCGGAAAGCGGAAAGAAGCCGCCCGACACGGGTCGCCTCTTTCCGCCTTCCTTCCGCCTACCGCCTACCGCCCCTCCGCCTACTTTCCTTCCGCCTACCGCCTACTTCCCCTCCGCCTACCGCCTACCTCCCCTCCGCCTACCTCCTCAAGCCGATTCCTTCCTTCGTTCCGGTTTGATCTCGAAGAGCTTTTCCCGGCCCTCGACCACCTCCTCGGTGATCGTGTACTTGCCGCCTTGTTTCTGGTCCGGCAGCTTGTACATCAGGTCCAGCATGATCTCCTCGCACACCGCCCGCAGCGCCCGCGCCCCGGTGTCGCGCTTGATCGCCCGCCGGGCGATCAGCTCCAGCGCCCGCGGGGTGAACTCCAAATCGCAGTTCTCCATGCGGAAGAACTTCTGATATTGCTTGACCAACGCGCTCTTCGGCTGGGTCAGGATGTTCACCAGGGTCGCCACGTCCAGCGGCTCCAGCGTCGCCGTCACCGGCAACCGCCCCACGAACTCCGGGATCATCCCGAACTCCACCAAATCCTCCGGCTGAACCTGCGCCAGCGTGTGCCCGCGCTCCGCCGCCCGCGTCGGGTCGGCCTCGCTGTTGAACCCGATCTGCCGCTTGCCCAACCGCTTGCGGATGATGTCCTCCAGCCCCACGAACGTCCCGCCGCAGATGAACAAAATCTGACTGGTGTCCATCTGGATATATTGCTGCTCGGGATGCTTGCGACCGCCCTGCGGGGGGATGTTGGCGATCGTCCCCTCCAGCATCTTCAATAAAGCCTGCTGCACCCCCTCGCCGCTCACATCCCGCGTGATCGACACGTTGTTCTGCGTCTTGCCGATCTTGTCGATCTCGTCGATGTAGATGATCCCCCGCTGCGCCGACTCCAAATCGTAATCCGCGTTCTGCAGCAGCTTCAGCAGGATGTTCTCCACATCCTCCCCGACATACCCCGCCTCCGTCAGCGTCGTCGCGTCCCCGATCGCGAACGGCACGTTCAACACCCGCGCCAACGTCTTGGCCATCAGCGTCTTGCCGCTGCCGGTCGGCCCGATCAACAGCACGTTGGATTTGTCGATCTCCACCTCGTCGTCCACCACCGCCTTGTCGGCGCCCTCCGCCCCCAGGCTCAATCGCTTGTAATGGTTGTGCACCGCCACCGACATCGCCCGCTTGGCGTATTCCTGCCCCACCACATACGCATCCATGTATTCCTTGATCTGCCGCGGGCTGGGGATCGACCCGAACAGCGGCGCCGCCGCCGACAATTTCCGCTTCTCCTGGCGGATGATGTTGTGGGCCAAATCCACGCAACTGGCGCAGATGTAGACATCCGACGGTCCCTCGACCATCGGACCCACGTCGCGCGAGCTCTTCCCGCAGAACGAACAGGTGCTCACCCGACGACCGCGAAAGCCCCCCGGAGGAGGCGGTGTCCCGCCGCCGGGAGGGAGATTGCCGCCGCCCGCGCCGCCACCGGTCCGATTGGAACTGGCCATGAACTCGCCTTCCCGCGAACCACGCCGACGGCGCGATCCGTGCTCAAGTTTCCCTTCCCACGACGCCGGTTCCGATAAACCCTCGGCCCAACGCGCCGATACCGCCGCCACCGTAAGTTATCGAACAACCGGGGGGGGCGACTTTATCGCGTTGCCCCATCCGCACACGCCCGATATTAACCCCTTACCAACCTCTTGTTTCGCCTTCGCCAACCCCCCCCAACGCGCCCGTCCCCCATCTCCCTATCCCGCCGCCGCCCCGCCCCCGCTCCCTTCCCCAAAAGCCCCTCCCCCAAGTCGTCCCTCCGCCCTCCCTTGTCGCGGGGGCGCCTCGCCCCCGTTTCCTTCCCCAAAAGCCTCGCCCCCAAGCCGCCCCTCCGCCATCCCCTGTCGCGGGGGCACCCCGCCCCCGCTCCCTTCCCCAAAAGCCTCGCCCCCAAGCCGCCCCTCCGCCATCCCCTGT
>JBBSAF010000201.1:0-5164 GCA_038252525.1 Tepidisphaerales bacterium | reverse complement strand
GGTTGAACAAATCCGCCCCCGCGAAGACCTTGCCCGGCCGCTCCCGCGCGGCGTCGGCGGCCTCCTCGAACACTTTCAATCCCCGGTCGATCACCGATAAAAACGACTCCTCCTCGATGCGGATCACCTCGGCCACATGGCCCGCTTTCTGGCGCACCTCGGGGAACGCATCGCCCATCGCCCCGGCCACCACGGGAACCAGCGAGTGCAGGAACGGCGTCTTGATCCCCAGCACCTGGTACCCGAATCGCACCGCCCGGCGAATGACGCTGCGCAGCACCGCGCCGCGTTTTTTGTTGCTGGGAACCGCGCCGTCGGCGATCGAGAAGGTCGCCATGCGGGCGTGGTCGGCGATGGCCCGCAGGGCGATGTCGATCCGCAACTGATCGTCGCCGCCGGCGTCGGCCGAGCCGGTGTCGGAGGCCGGGAACCGCCCGGTGTATTTCGCCCCGCTCAATTTCGACAAATGCCCGAAAAATGGCTGCCAAAGGTCGATGGCGTAATTATCCCCCTTGCCCTGAAGCACCTGGCAGATGCGCTCGAAGCCCATCCCGGTGTCCACGTGCTTCGCCGGCAGCGGCTCGAGGTGCCCATCGGCGTGGCGGTTGTATTGGATGAAAACCAGGTTCCATATCTCCATCACCGCGGGGTTGTCGCCATTGACATCCTTGCCGCCGGTTTTGTCGGGCGTGCGATCGACGTGGATCTCGGTGCAAGGCCCGCAGGGTCCGGTGTCGCCCATGACCCAGAAGTTGTCCTTGAACCCGAAAAAGTGAATGTGGTCGTCGTCCAGCCCGGCGACCTCGCGCCACAGGTTGGCCGCCTCGTCATCGCGCGGGATGCCGGCCTTTTCGTCCCCCTCGTAGCAGGTGACATGCAGGCGCGAGGGGTCGAGTTTCCAGACCCCGGTGAGCAGCTCCCACGCCATCTCGATGGCGCCGCGCTTGAAATAGTCCCCGAACGACCAGTTGCCCAGCATCTCGAAGAACGTGTGGTGTCGGCGCGAACGCCCCACATCGTCCAGGTCGTTGTGCTTGCCGCCGGCCCGGATGCACTTTTGCGTGTTGGCCGCCCGGTGATAATCCCGCTTCTCCAAGCCCAGGAAGATCGGCTTGAACTGGTTCATCCCCGCGTTGGTGAACAGCAACGTGGGGTCGTCCTGCGGGACCACCGGCGAGCTGGGCACGAACCGGTGGGCGTGTTTTTGGACGAAAAAGTCGATGAATTGTCGGCGGATCTCTTGGGAGGTCATATCGGTGCTTTGGCTCGGGTCGGCGCCGGCGCACGACGCCGGCCAAGGTCGGGGGGATTATTCACGATCCGCCGGTCGGCTTCAATCCCGCGCCCCCGCCCGACATCCCCTCGTTGTCAGACCCCGCTCCAGCGGCGCCCGCGGCAGTCTTCATGTCGCGGAGCCGCCTCGGCCCCGTCCGGGGGGACCACCGGGCGAAGATGGGTTTGGAGGTTGTGAAAATCCCCGTTGATCGCGGTCCTCATCGGCTTGAATTGGAAAAACGGGGGCGGGGCGCCCCCGCGACATGGAAACCACGGCGGGTGGCAGGTGACTTGTGCATGACAACGAGGGGCCAGGCGCCCCCGCGACCCGAGGACCACGGTGGTTCGCGAGCGACTTGTGCATCACAACGAGCCTTCACACCCCGCGCACGCCCGTCGCCCGGTGGGACTCGAACCAGGCGATCGTTTGCCGCAGCCCGTCCTCGAACGCCGTCTTGGCCACGAAACCAATCTGTTCGCGGGCGCGCGAGACATCCAAACAGCGCCGCGGCTGCCCGTCGGGCTTGCTCGAATCCCACACGATCTCCCCGGTGAACCCCGCCAGCTTGGCGATCAGGTGGGTCAGGTCGAAGATCGTGATCTCCCGCCCGGACCCCAGGTTCATCGGCTCCGGCGAATCGTAGCGCTGCAGCGCCCCCACCAACCCCTCGGCGCAATCATCGACATACAAAAACTCGCGCGACGCCGATCCCGTGCCCCACGCGACGATTTGTTTGTCGCCGCGGTCGCGGGCCTCGACGCACTTGCGGATCAACGCGGGGATCACGTGCGAGGATTGCAAATCGAAGTTGTCCCGCGGGCCGTACAGGTTCACCGGCAACAGGTAGATGGCGTTCATCCCGTACTGTTGGCGATAGCTCTGGCACATGACCATCAGCGCCTTCTTGGCCACGCCGTAGGGGGCGTTGGTCTCCTCGGGATAGCCGTTCCACAGCTCCGATTCGCGGAACGGAACCGGGGTGAACTTCGGATAGGCGCAGATCGTCCCGACCTGCACGAACTTTTTCACCGCGTTGAGCCGGCCCTGCTCGATCAGGTGCAAACCCATGGCCATGTTGGCGAAAAAGAATCGCCCGGGGTTGTCGCGGTTGGCGCCGATGCCGCCGACCTCCGCCGCCAGGTGCATCACCACCGCCGGGCGATGGTCGGCGTACATCCGGCGGACATCGACCTCGTGGGTCAGGTCGTACTCGCGCCGGCGCGGCACGATGATGTCGCGGTGCCCGGCGGCCTTGAGCTGCTCGACCAGGACGGAGCCGAGGAACCCGGCGCCGCCGGTGACGAGGATGCGGTCGGTGGGGTCGATCATGGAATATGCCCTCTCAAACCGGTTGTTCACCTCGAACCGGTTCAATGTCGAATCCGAACCGGTTCAATTCCCCCTCCGCCCCGCGAACGCCGCACCCGCATGGAATGCCCGCGCTTGGCGTCGCCCCGCGGCAATCTCCCGCGTGACGGCAGGCGCCCCGACGTCGTCGCCCTGCGGCAACCTCACGCCCGCGACGGCCGGCGCCTAGGCGTCGTTTTCCGCCAGCAGCTTCTCGCGCTTGGCGAGCTTCCAGTCCGATTCGGTCATCATCCTCGCCAATGCCTTGAACGTGACCTTGGGGGTCCAGTCGAGTTCCCGCTTGGCCTTGGAGGGATCGCCCAGCAGCAGATCGACCTCGGCCGGTCGGAAATAGCGCTGGTCCACCTCGACGTACTTGGACCAGTCGAGATCGAGCCGCCCGAACACCTCGTCGAGGAACTCGCGGACGCTGTTGGTCTGTCCGGTGGCGACGACGAAATCATCCGCCGTCCCCTGTTGTAGCATGAGCCACATGGCCTCGACGTAATCCCCGGCGAAACCCCAATCGCGCTTGGCGTCGAGGTTGCCCAGGAACAGCTTGTCCTGAAGCCCCTCCTTGATGCGGGTGGCGGCGCGGGTGATCTTGCGGGTGACGAAGGTCTCCCCGCGCCGCGGGCTTTCGTGATTGAACAGGATGCCATTGCACGCGAACATGCCATAGCTTTCGCGGTAGTTGACGGTCTGCCAATAGCTATAGACCTTGGCGCACGCATAGGGGCTGCGGGGGTGGAACGGTGTCGTCTCCTTCTGCGGGGTCTCGACGACCTTGCCGAACATCTCGCTGCTGGACGCCTGGTAGAACCGCGTGGCCAGCCCGGTGTCGCGGATCGCCTCGAGCAGGTTGATCGTGCCGAGGGCATCGACCTGCATGGTGTAGACCGGCTGGTCGAAGCTCACGCGGACGTGGCTTTGGGCGCCGAGGTTGTAGACCTCGTCGGGGCGGACGCGGGTGAGCATCTCGCGCAGCCCGATGCCGTCCACCAGATCGCCATAATGCAAAAACAGCCGGGCGGCGGGATCGTGCGGATCGCGGTAGAGGCGCTCGATGCGGTCGGTGTTGAACGAGCTGCTGCGCCGGACGATGCCGTGGACCTCGTAGTCCTTGGAAATCAAGAGCTCGGCCAGATAGGAGCCATCCTGCCCGGTGATGCCGGTGATGACGGCCCGTTTTCGCTGCGCTTCGGCCATGGAAGGTGTCCTTGTTGGGGAAGACCAATGGAAAATGGACCCGGCGGTCGGGCGAACCATACTTCGCAAGTGCCCCATCGGCAAATGCGACACGATGGCGAAGTCGAGCGGGGCGTTTCGCGGGGGGAGGTCCGCGGTCGTCGGGCGGGTCGTTCGCGCGGAGACCGCGCGGCGGTAGAGTGGATCGGCGGGCGCGGCGGTTGGATCGACCGGCGCGACACCCGCCCCAGCGAGGGCCGGCCGGATCGGCCGGTGAAAAGTCATGACCGAAAATGGCGTCCCCACCCCCCCGTCGGCAGAAGTCCACCCCATCGCCCCCCGGCCGCGCAAACGCCGGTGGCTCAAGCGGTTACTGATTGGCGGCGCGGTGCTCGTGGCGCTGCTGGTTCTATTGGTGGCCCTCGCCCCGACATTGGTCGGAACGGCGCCGGTGCGCGGGATCATTTTCGGGCAGGTCAATGGCCGGCTGAACGGCGCGGTGGCGGTCGATTCGCTGTCGGCGAGCTGGACCGGGGGAATCGAAATCATGGGTTTGAAGGTGGTCGATGCCGCCGGCCGGACGCTGGCGTCGGCCGACCGATTTTACACGCCGATTTCATTATGGGACGCGGCGCGGGGGAATTATGACCTCGGCAAAACGGTGCTGGTCAATCCGGTGGTGCATCTGACGATCGACCAAAACGGCAAGAGCAATTTTTCGCAACTCGTCAAGTCGTCGGGGCCGCCATCGCCGGATCAATCGGCCTCGTCTGGCCCCGGCGGGTTGCCGAACGTGCGGGGGACGATCGAAATCCAAAACCTCCGGGGGACGGTCGCGGCGGCGTCGCTGCCGAAAACGCTCACGATCCAGCGCGGGGATTTGACGCTGAAGGGTCCGGGGTTGAACCAGCCCATCGAGGAGGATGTGAAATTGGTGGCGTCGGTGGGCGATGGCAAGCCCGGAACGATTTCGCTGTCGGGGTCGGCGACGCTGTTCAAGGAGGGGAAGTTCGACGCGGCGGCGATGACGGCGAACCAGATATTGAAGATCGAATCGCTGGACGCCGCGGCCATCGCGCCGTTCCTGGCGATGGCGAAGATCGACCTGGCGCCGGCGGGGATCATCAATGCCGACTTCAAGGCCGATGTCGCCGGCGCCGATGCGATGGAGGTGAACGGGCGCCTCGGGGTGGACGATTTCGCCCTCGGCGGCGCGGCGATGGGCGGCGACACGCTGCGGTCGGCGAAGCTGGCGATCCCCATCGGGCTGAAACGGGAAATGCGAAAGGGCGATCCGTGGCTCGCGGGATCGGTGGGCATCGAAGCCGACCAAGGCAAAGTCGCGGTGATCGT
>JBBSAF010000200.1:0-5217 GCA_038252525.1 Tepidisphaerales bacterium | reverse complement strand
GAGATCCTCGATGGAATAGATGTCGTGGTGGGGCGGAGGGCTGATGAGTCCGACGCCGGGTGTGGAGTGGCGGATCTTGCCGATGAAGGCATCGACCTTGTGGCCGGGGAGTTGTCCGCCCTCGCCGGGCTTGGCGCCCTGGGCCATCTTGATCTGGAGCTCGTCGGCGTTGACGAGGTATTCGATGGTGACGCCGAAACGCCCGGAGGCGACCTGCTTGATGGCCGAGCGCCGGCTGGTCCCGTCGGGGTCGGGTTTGAATCGGCGGGGATCCTCGCCGCCCTCGCCGGTGTTGGACTTGCCGCCGATTCGGTTCATGGCGATGGCGAGGTTCTCGTGGGCCTCCTTGCTGATGGACCCGAAGCTCATGGCGCCGGTGACGAAGCGCTTGACGATCTCCTTGGCCGGCTCGACGGATTCCAGGGGGATGGGAGCGCCTTTCCTGAAGTTGAGCAAGCCGCGGAGGGTGCAGCGGTGACGGGATTCGTCATCGACGAGCTTGGTGTATTCCCCGAAGGTCTTGGCGTCGTTGATGCGGACGGCGTACTGCATCTTGGCGACGGTCTCGGGGTTCCACATGTGGTATTCGCCGTCGCGGCGCCACTGGTAGTTGCCGCCATTGGCCAGCACCTCGGCGTCCACCTTGATCGGGGGGAAGCCGCGACGATGACGGGCGAGGGATTCGGCGGCGATGACCTCGAGGGTCACGCCGTCGAGGCGCGAGGCGGTGTTGGTGAAGTAGCGGTCGATGACCGTGCGGCCCAGCCCGATGGCCTCGAAGATCTGGGCGCCGCGGTAGCTTTGGACCGTCGAGATGCCCATCTTGCTGGCGACCTTGATGATGCCCTTGTTGGCGGCCTTGATGTAGTTCTTGACGGCCTGTTCGAGGGACAAATCGGCGGGCAACACCCCGTCGCGGCGGAGGTCGGCGAGGGTCTCGAACGCCAGGTAGGGGTTGACCGCCCCGGCGCCGTAGCCGATCAGCAGGCAGAAGTGGTGGTTTTCGCGGGCCTCGCCGGTCTCGATGACCAGTCCCGCCTGGGTGCGGGTGCCTTGGCGGATGAGGTGGTGGTGGACGGCGGCGGTGGCGAGCAGGCTGGGGATGGGGGCGTGGTCGGCGTCGACGCCGCGGTCGCTGAGGATGAGGATCGACGCGCCGTCGGCGATGGCGAGCGACGATTGGCGACAGAGCTCCTCGACGGCGATTTCGAGTCCGGCCTCGCGGTCCTGGACGTTGAAGAGCATCGGCAGGGTGACGGCGCGGAGATCGCCGACGGCGACCTGCCGCAGCTTCTCGAGGTCCTCGTTGGACAGGATGGGCTGGCGGAGCTTGATGAGGTGGGCGTTGCGCGGGGTCTCGTCGAGCAGGTTGCCCTCGCGGCCGAGATAGGTCTGGAGGCTGGTGACAAGCTCCTCGAAGTTGGCGTCGAGCGGGGGGTTGGTGACCTGGGCGAAGAGCTGCTTGAAATAGCCGTAGAGGAGCTGCGGCTGCTCGCTGAGGCAGGCCAGGGGGGTGTCGGTGCCCATGGACCCCAGGGCCTCCTGGGCGTTGACGGCCATCGGGCCGAGGATGAGCTTGAGGTCCTCGACGGTGTAGCCGAAGGCGTGCTGGCGGACCATGAGTGTTTCGTGGTCGGGTTCGTGGACGGCGGCCGGCTCGGGGAGGCTGTCGAGATTGATGAGGTTCTCGTCGAGCCAGCGGCGCCAGGGGCGCTTGTCGACGAGTTCGCGCTTGATCTCGGCGTCGTCGATGATGCGCCCCTGCTTGGTGTCGACCAGGAAGATCTTGCCGGGCTGGAGGCGCCACTTGCGGGCCACGCGCTCGGGTTCGATGGGCAGGGCGCCGACCTCCGAGGCCATGACGATCAGGTCGTCCTTGGTGACGTAGTAGCGGCTGGGGCGCAGCCCGTTGCGGTCGAGGATGGCGCCGACGAGTTGGCCGTTGGTGAAGGTGACGCTGGCCGGTCCGTCCCAAGGTTCCATGAGGCAGGCGTGATATTCATAGAATGCCCGGAGGTCGGGGTCCATGAGGTCGTTCTTCTGCCAGGCCTCGGGGATCATCATGAGGACCGACTGGGGGAGGCTGCGACCATTGAGGACGAGGAACTGGAGGCAGTTGTCGAAGGTGGCGGTGTCGGAGCCGGATTCGGTGAGGATGGGGAACATCTTTTGCAGCTCGTCGCCGAAGACCTCGCTGGAGAGCGACCCGGATCGGGCCCGCATCCAGTTGCGGTTGCCGCGGAGGGTGTTGATCTCGCCGTTGTGGGCGACGTAGCGATAGGGATGGGCGCGGTCCCAACTGGGGAAGGTGTTGGTGCTGAATCGCGAGTGGACGATCGCCAGGGAGCTGTGGAACTCCGGGTCGGCCAGGTCGGGGTAATATTCGCGGACCTGTTCGGCCATCAACATGCCCTTGTAGACCATGCGGTTGCTGGACAGGATGTTGATGTAGAACATCTCGCGGGCGACCCGGGGGAGGCTGCTGAACTCGATGGCGTTCTCGGCGCGTTGGCGGACGAGGTAGAGCCGGCGGTCGAAGTCGGCGCGGTTGTAGAAGCTGTCGGCCATGCCGACGAAGAGCTGTCGGATCCGGGGTTCGGTGGCCTTGGGGGTGGGTCCGACATGGCGCGAATCGACCGGGACATCGCGCCAACCCAGGACCATCATGCCGTAGTCGCGGACGACTTTTTCGAGGATGGCCTCGCACTCGCGTCGGAGGACGAGGTCCTTGGGCAAAAAGATCATGCCGACGGCGTATTGCCCGGCCGGGGGGAGGGTGAAGCCGATCTTGGCGGATTCACGCCGGAAGAAGCGGTCGGGCATGCGGACGAGGATGCCGGCGCCGTCGCCGGAGTCCGGTTCGCAGCCGCAGGCGCCGCGGTGGCTCATGTTCTCGAGCATCTTCAGCGCTTGGGAGACGATGGCGTTGGAGGCGTCGCCCTTGATGTGGCAGACGAACCCGACGCCGCAGGCATCGTGCTCGAAGGCCGGGTCGTAAAGCCCTTGGCGCTGGGGACGGAGAGGGGTGTCGGCGTTCTGGTGCATCTTCATCCTGAAAAAAAGACCGCGAGAGTATAGGACGTTCTCCCCGATCCGCCAAGCCGGGAAACCTTGGGACGCGGCGATGGCGTGATGACGACGGGTTTCGTCGAGTCGCCAGACGCTTGAACGAGCCGCGAGCCGCTTTCAACGAGCCGCGACCGTAAGGGAACGGTGGCGTTGCCGTCGCAAACACCGTTCCTTAGCGGCTCGTGAACACCGGGTCTTCGTCGCTTGTCGAGGCCCTCACGGTCGCGGCTCGTCACGAACGGGCGATCGTCGGTGTCACCCTGGCGGGGGCGTCCCGCCCAATGCTGTCAACGTACGGAATCCTGTCTTCCGTCGCGGGGCCGCCTCGGCCTCGTCCGAGGGACGCCACCGGGCCAAAGCGGGTGTGGAGGTTGTGAAAACCGCGCTTCGCGCGCCCGACTCGTTTGCTTTCGATCCACCCCTGTGTCCCAAGGCCGGGGCGGCCCCGCGACAACAGCGGCCAACTTGTGTCCTCCCCGGTTTCCCTCGTCAGATAGTCACGTTGACGGCATTGGGCGTCCCGCCCCCGCTGGCCACGCCCGCGGCTCGTGAAGGGGGCGCGTCCGTCCAAGGCATGGGTTCCGGCGGTTTCATTGCCGGCATGGGGTGCCCGGGCGGGGTTGGTGGCCGCCGGCGCGGGGACAGTATGGACGATGGGGACGCTATTTGCCAATCATTTTCGCCACATCGACCGGCTGGCCGGTCTTGGCGCTTTCGACGGCGGCCATCACCGCGCCGAAGGTCCAGAGGTTGTCCCGTCCGCTGGTGGCGCCGGGTTGGCCGGTGCGGATGGCCTGGGCGAAGTCGGCCAAGGTGGCGTCCTGCCCGCCGAGGGCGGGTTCCGGGGTGTCGATGGAGGCTTGGGTTTCGGTCCAATCCCAGCCTCGGGCGCAGCGGACGACCGAGACCAAGTCGCGTTCGGCGTGGATCGAGCCTTCGGCGCACTGGAGCCGCCAGCCGCCGTTCCAACTGGTGGTGCGGCCGCGGGCCGACCAGTCGCCGCTATAACTGAAGGTGGCGCCGCCGGTCAGTTCCATGACCATTTTCAGCCCCGCGTGGTGTTTGTACCAGGACCAGGGGGGGTTGAAGGTGACGGCGGTGATCTTCTCGATGTTGCGTCCGGTGACATATCGAATCAGGTCGATGTGGTGGACGGCCATGTCCACCAGGAGGACGTACGGCATGGTTTCGCGGAAGGTGCCGGTGAAGTCGGCGGGGATGTAAAAGTCGATGTGCCCGTGCCCGAACTCGCCGACGGTCCCCTCGGCGACCTGTTGACGCAAGGCGGCGATGGTTCCGCGGTAGCGGTAGTTCTGGCTGATGAGAAGCTGCTTGCCTGCGGCGTTGGCCCACCCCAACATCCTTTGGGCGTTTTCGATGGTGTCGGCGAAGGGCTTTTCGGTCATCACGTGCAGCCCGGCCTCGAAGCCGACGCGGGCGTGCTCGGCGTGGACGACGGGGGGCGTCACCGACAAAACCGCGTCGGCCTTCACCGCGGCGATGGCGTCGGGGAGGCTCTTGAAACGGCGCTCGACGGGGATGCCGACGGCGTCGCCGGCCTTGGCCAAGGCGTCGGGCGAGACATCGACGATGGCGGCGAGGTCGAAGTCGGGGGATTTGCTCGAGTGGTTTTTCACCCATCCCTCGCCGAACCCGCCGACGCCGCATTGAATCAAACGCAATTTTTCCATGGTGCGATGGCTCCTGATTGTGCAAACCGTCAGAGTCCGTTGTCAGTGGTCGGTGGTCCGTGGCATGATGGACCGCTCCCGGCCGCTCGGGGCGTGATTATGATCGAACCGGTCGCGGCCCGCCAGCATCGGTGGCCGGTCCGGCGGGACGAAAGGCGAAACCATGGTCGGCGCGCGATGGGCGAACTTCTGGGAGAACCTGCGGAGCAGCTACTGGTTCATCCCGTCGTTGATGACCGCGGGGTCGATCGGGCTGGCATCGGGGCTTTTGATCCTCGATAAACACATCGATGTTTCCAGCCACAAGGGGTGGTCGCTGCTATACACCGGCGGGCCGGACGGGGCGCGGACGCTTCTGAGCACCGTCGCCAGCTCGATGATCACCGTCGCGGGCGTGGTCTTTTCGATCACCATAGTGGCGTTGGCGATGGCGAGCTCGCAGTTCGGGCCGAGGCTG
>JBBSAF010000199.1:0-5260 GCA_038252525.1 Tepidisphaerales bacterium | reverse complement strand
GGGGTCGTTCGCCGCCCTTGGGTGGACGGACGGCGCGGTGGCGGAATCCATCCGAGCGGCGTCGGCGGGTTGCCCCCCCGCCGGAGCGGCGGGTGGCGGGGCCAGGGTGAGTTCGATGTGGCCGGCGCTGAAACGCTGATCGGGCAGGGTGGCGACGACATGGCCATCGGCGCGGATGTCGCGCGGGATGAGTCGTCCGTCGGGACCGGGCGCGGCGCTGAGGTCGAGGCGGTCGGCGGTGAGGGTCTGATCGCGGCCGGTTTTGTCGCGGAAGGTGGCGTGGACCGCGCCTTGGGCGACGGCGCGGCGGAGTTGGATCGACGGGAGGGCGGGTCGCGTGGCGGGCGCGGTGGTCGGCGCGGTGGCGGGTGGCGCGGAATCGGTCGGGTCGGTCGCGCGGCCGGTGGCGACGGGTCGGGATGCCGACGACGCCGAATCGCTCGGGCCGGTCGCGCGGCCGGTGGCGACGGGACGGGATGCCGACGACGCCGAATCGCTCGGGCCGGTCGCGGGGGCGGAAGCGGTCGGTCGGCGCGCCGGCGGGCCGGAAGGCGCGGTTGCGAAGTCGAGGGCGAGGGAATCGGCGGCCAACGCCATTTGCGGATGATCGATGGCGACCTTGCCCGTCAGTTCGGCGTGGTCGATGGCGAGGGCGCCGTCGATCGCGGCGACGAAATGCAGGGTGCAGGCGTCGTTCCACGAGGCGTCCAGGGTTTCGCGGGCGCCGGCATTTCCGCCGGCGGCGATGGGGAGCGTGGCGTGGCTGGCGCCGCGGAGGATGGCGATGTTGGCGGATTGGACATGCTCGAGCTGACGGGTGCGGACCTCGGTGCCCTGGGCGTCGCGGAGGATGACGGGGAAGGCGTCGTCGCCGGTCAGGATGGCGGTTCCGGTCGCGGTCTCGTAGCGCAGGGACGAACCTGTGAGGCGCCCGACATCCTGTTGGAGCAACAGCGGCGCGCCGGTCATGGTGACGATGGATTGACCGGACGGGGGCAGGTCGCCTTGGGCCGGGGTGACGCGGAGGGGACCGGTCCAACGAACGGTGATCGGCTCGTCGCCGGACAAGGGACCGACGGGGGCGGCGGGCGCGGGCGAAGTCGTCGACGACAGTCCCGTCGACGACGGGATCGCGGGCGACGCGGTGGGTGATGAAGTCGTGGGGGACGAGTTTGGCGCCGCCGCGAGGGGCGCGGTCGACGGGGCCGGATCGGCCGACGGGACGGTCGCGGGCGACTTGGCGTTTTTCAGCGTCAGGCTGATGGCCAAGCGGTCGCCGGTCGCCACCAGTTGATCGTTTCGCAGAATCCGCACCTGTTGCAGGAACTCGGCCTGGTAGGTTTGCGGCGCGGCGTGATCGGCCCGACCGGGAGGATTGCCGCCATCGGCGGGATTGCCGGCATGGGCGACCTTGGCGGAATTACCTGAATTGGCGGGGATCGACGCGGGCAGCGCCTCGGCGATGAGCGAATCGTCGGCCACCGCCAAGGCCGGGCCGGGCGAACGGGGGGCGGCGTCGGCGGAGGACGAGGATTTGAGGCGCTGCCCGAACCGCCCTGGGTGGCGCAGCACCAGCAGTTCGCCGTGGGCGACCTCGAGCTCCTCCAATCGGCGTTCGATCTCGTTCCAGCGGATGGTCAGCCCGGCGCCGGCGAACTCGATGTCCTCGCCGTAGACACGCACGGGCACGCGATCGGCGGCAATGAGCTTGCCATCGACGGTGTAGGCCTCGGTGTGGATGCGGAACGATTCGTTGTCGAAGGCGGCGTTGTTCAGTTCGACGGTGAGGGTCGGGGCTTGGGCGTCGAGGGCGTCGTAAAGATAGATGGCGACATCGTGCAGCTCGCCGCGGGTGGGCGCCTGCATCCGGGTCGAGCCGGCGACGGCGGCCGACGGGGCGACCTTGCTGGTCTGCGGGACGGTCACGACGCCGCGGTCGCCGGTCAGCAGGATGTATTGTCCGTTGCGGAGGTGGAACTTGGCGCGGGGACGCTCGACCAGGACGGTGCCGTCCTTTTGCGGATCGTACCGGGCGGCGGTGAACTCGCTGGCGAGCTCGCCCTCGTTGGAATAGCTCTTGACCCAGACATCGCGCCCCGCGCCCAGGGGCGTGCCGTTGTCGCCGAACACCGGCGCGGTCGAGGGGGCGTCGGTGGCCGTCGAGCGCTCGGAATACGGAACCGCCGGGGGCTGAATGAGATAATAGACGACGAATCCGCCGGCGAGCAGTCCGAGGGTCAGCACGATGAGGATGGCGGTTCGCATGGTGTGGATCGCGGCGGAAGGGCGGCGCCGGCCGGGTGGGGGTCAGGGATCGCTCGGGGCGGTCGATCCATCGAACAGCTTCAGGACGACCAGATCCTGCACGTCGATCAGCCCCACGGGTCGGTTGTCGGCGTCGACGACGGGCAGTTCGTCGATGCGGTGGCGGCGCATGACGGCCATGGCCTCGGAGGCGAGCTGGTCGGCGGCGATGCGAAGGGGGTCGCGCTTCATGACGTCGGCGATCGGCTTGGCCAGGGCGTCGGCGTCGGCGGCGGTGACGAGCCGGCGGAGGTCGCCGTCGGTGAAGATGCCGCTGACCCGCCCATCGGCATCGGTGAGGATGACCGCGCCGCTGCGGCGCTTGATGGCGCTGACCTGCAGCAGCACCTGCCCGACGGTGAGCCGGTCGGACGCGACCGGAAGGTTGACGCCGAGCTTGAAGGTCATGGCGTCGGCGACCCTCATTAGATTGCGCCCCAGTTGCCCCGCGGGGTGATACAGGGCGAAGTCCTCGGCGGTGAAGTCGCGGAGTTTCATGACCGTCAGCGCCAGGGCGTCGCCGAGGGCGAGCATGGCGGTGGTCGAGGCGCTGGGCGCCAGCCCCAGCGGGCAGGCCTCGGTCAGGTCGCCCATCTCCAGCACCACGTCGGCGTGTCGGCCGAGGGAATTGGAGCGGGTTTTGGTGATGGCGAGGATCGGGTGCCCGAGCTTCTTGAGAATGTCGAGCAGCCGGACGATCTCGTCGGACTCGCCGGAGTACGAGAGGATCATCACCAGATCGCCGGGGCGAATGGCGCCGAGGTCGCCATGCACGGCGTCGGCCGGGGAGAGGAAATGCGACGGGGCGCCGGTGGAGCTGAAGGTGGCGGCGAGCTTGCGGGCGATGTGCCCGGCCTTGCCCATGCCGGTGATGAGCAGGGCGCCGTCGGCGTTGAGGATCATCCCGGCGGCGCGATCGAAGTCGTCGCCCAGCGCCCTGGCCATGGCGGCGACGGCGGCGGCTTCGATGTCGAGGATGGTGCGGGCGTGGTCGGAGGGAAGCATCGGGGAAAAGTTGTCAGTTGTCAGTGGTCGGTTGTCAGTGGAGGAGCGGGCGTGACAGGGGCCGCCCGTCTGGATTATGGGGCGTGGAGGGGTAAAATCAAGGAAACGGGGCGCCGGGAAGGACTGGCTTTGGATTATCGCGTTGAACTCGACATTTATAATGGGCCGCTGGACCTGCTGCTGTATCTCATCAAGCGGGACGAGCTGGACATTTACGACATTCCCATCGCCCGGATCACCGATTCGTATCTGCACCATGTCGGGAACTTGCGGAACCTGCGCGACGGGGGGTTCGACATCAATGTCGCCGGCGACTTTTTGGTCATGGCCGCGACGCTCATGGAGATCAAGTCGGCGATGCTCCTGCCCAAACCGCCGCCCGACCCGGGGGACGACGGGCGGTCGGCGGCGGCGGAATTGTCGGACCCGCGCCGTGAACTCGTCGCCAAGTTGCTCGAATACAAGCGATTCAAGGATTCGGCGACGGCCTTGGAGCGCCAATGGGATGAACATGGCGAACGCTTCGCGCGGTTTCCGGCCCGTCCCGCAGGCGAGGCCGACGAGCCGCCGCCGGTGGATCTCGAGGAGGTGCAGGTTTGGGATCTGCTGTCGGCGTTCGACCGGCTCATGAAGGAGGTCGGCGTCCGCAAGCCGCGATATCATGAGGTCACATACGATGACACGCCGATCGACCTGCACGCGGCGGACATCGAGGACCGGCTGAAACGAGAGGGTCGGCTGACCCTGCGGCAGTTGATCGTCGGCCGGCGCAGCCGCAGCGAGATGATCGGGGTGTTTTTGGCCCTCTTGGAACTCATCCGCGAAAAAAAGGTATTGGTGCGACAAGGGGAGGACTTGGGGGATGTGGAGATCGACCCGGCGCCGAAAGAGCACCGGGCGCTGCACGTCGAGGGCGCCGGGGACACCCCGGCCCAGTGAAAGGACATCGGGCATGTTGACGGCGAAACTCGCGGAATGGGGCATCGAATTGCCGGCGTCGGCCGCGGCGCTGGGGGCCTATGTCCCGGCCAAAAAGGCGGGGAATCTGCTGTATGTCTCGGGACAACTGCCGATGCGCGACGGCAAACTGCTGGCCAGCGGGCCGGTGCCATCGGTCTGCCCGGTGGAGACCGCCCGGGCGGCGGCGCGGCAGTGCGTCATCAACGCCCTGGCGGCGGCGAAATCGGTCGTCGGCGACCTCGATTCGATCATCGGAGTGCTTCGCGTGGGCGCGTTCGTGGCCAGCGACGGCGACTTCACCCAACAGCCCCAGGTCGCCAATGCCGCCAGCGAGTTCCTGGTGGAACTGTTCGGCGACCCCGGCCGGCATGTCCGGGCGGCGGTGGGTACGAATGTCCTGCCGCTGGGGGCATCGGTGGAAATCGAGTTTGTGTTCGTGACACGGTAGGCCGCTGTCGGTTGTCAGTTGTCGGATGTCAGTGGCCGATCCCGCTTACAGGCCGGAGCGGTGGGCGGAAAGCGTTAGGCAATGAGCCGTAGGCGGAAGGAAAGAAGGAAGGAACGAAGGTAGGCGGAGAGGAAAGAGGCCGAGAACACCCCGCCGCCATCCGACCCTCCCTCCCCAACCCGCAACCCGCAACTCCTCCCCAACTCACAACCCGCAACTCGCAACTCCTCCACCCCTCCTCAACCCGCAACCCGCAACTCACAACTGCTTTTCCCCCAATTCGCAACTCCTCCCCTCCCCAACTCGCAACCCACAACGCGCAACTCACAACTGCTCTTTCCCCAACTCACAACCCGCAACTCGCAACTGCTCCTCCCCCAACTCACAACCCGCAACTCCTCCCGCCCACCCCAACCCACAACCCCCAACACGCAACTAACAACAGCAATTCCCCCCACTCGCAAATCGCAACACCACCACCCCCTTCTCCACTGTTCCGCCCCCAAAAACCGATAACATTATCGGACCGTGGACCGCGGGGTG
>JBBSAF010000198.1:0-5285 GCA_038252525.1 Tepidisphaerales bacterium | reverse complement strand
TCCCTCCGGGCGCTTCTGGCTGCTCACATTCATCGTGGCGTTGTTGGTCCTGCTCGGCGGCGTCGCCGTCCTCGGCCTGGAATCCGAGCGCTGGGCGCCGAAACAGTTATGGGAAATGATCGACGCCCAGCCCCGAATGCTCGCCCACGCCATCACCGGCGGGTCGATCGTCCTGCTGACGCTCTGCCTCGCCATCGCCGCCCGCTGGGCCAAGCAAAACAGGATGGTCCTGGCAATCCTGGCCGCCTTGCTCCTGATCGCCCTGGGCATCCAGTTATGGATGGGAATCCTGATGCTCTACGACACTCCCCAAGGCCCGCTGACCCGCTTCAACCCCGCCCCGGCGCCGACCACCCAACCGGCGTCGTAAAATAAAAGTACCTGTCCCCTTAAGCTAAAGGGGACAGGTACTTTTATTTGGCGCTCACCCGTTCGTCGTCGCCGGCGCCCGCCCCACGTGGCGGCGCATGGCGTCGATCGCCCCCATCCATTTCCGCGTGGTGTCGGTCATCTCATAGCTCAGCGTGTCGCTCAATAGCACGAAATCGCGGCACTCGAGCGCTTCTCGAACCTGCCGCAACTCCGTCGAGAACGATCCCATCAGGTGGGTGAGGGCCTCGTCGGCCACCGCGATCTTCGTCAAGTCGATCCTCAGCAGTTGCGCGGTTTTCAGAAGCGATTCCTGGGCGTGTTGCCACGCCCCGAAACACCCGGCCAATTTCTGCATCGCCGGGGAGCATTGGTTGTCGCGCAGCAATTCCACCGCCTCATCCTTCGAGCGGTCGGTGTCCTTCAATTGGTCGGCCACCGCGTCCAGCACCTGCATCGCCATGTCCGTCGGGTCGGCCGTCTCGATGAAGACCACCCGGTCCCCCAGCGGCTGGCGTCGAAGCTCGGCGATCCGCTCCAGGTCCGGCTCCTCCCCGTCGATCAACACATGCACCACCAGGCGGTTTTCCCGCTGCAAATGCCCCAGCACCTGCCCGACGGTTGAATACCCCAACGTTTTCACCGCAAGCGGCTGATGATCGACGGTCACACCCATGGATGGCACTCCTTCGGGAAAACAACCTCCCCGACCCGTTGCATCGACCAACCCCCCCGAAACCCTCCACAAAGTCCCATAACCAAAATAAAGGTACCTGTCCCCTTTATTTAAAGGGGACAGGTACCTTTATTTTGCGGAGAAGTCCAAATCGCCCAAGTTGCCAAAATCTCAAGTTGCTTGGGACCGGGGTCGATGGTTAAATGGGAAAGATGGATAAACCAGCGAAGTATTTCGGGCTGGGTCATCCTTGCCGCTCCTAACGCCCCGGTGGGGCGGTGTGGCGGCCTGCATGGACTGCGAACCGAGGTGTGCAATGAAGACGGTATTCACGACGGGCGAGGCGGCCGAGGTCTGCAAGGTCTCGCAACAAACCATCATCCGCTGCTTCGACAGCGGGCGCCTGCGCGGGTTCCGCGTTCCAGGAAGCCGTTTCCGACGCATCCCCCGCGAGTCGCTCATCCTGTTCATGAAGGAAAACCAGATTCCCGCCGACGCCCTCGATTCCGGGCGCCGCAAGGTGCTCATCGTCGACGACGACCCGGAGATCGTGGAGCTGTTCGTCGATGTCCTGGAGCGCGACGGGCGATTCGACATCCGTACCGCCGCCACCGGGTATGACGCGGGGATCGTCACCCAAGAGTTCATGCCGGACCTCATCATCCTCGACTACATGCTCCCGGACATCAACGGCAATGTGGTGTGCCAAACCTTGCGGGCCAACCCCGCCTTCGAGCACATCAAAATCGTGATCGTCTCCGGCGTGGTCAACCAGGACGAGATCAACGACCTCCTGAAGGCCGGGGCCGACGAGTTCGTGAAAAAACCCTTCAACATCGAAAAGCTCATCGACCGCATCGGAGAGCTTCTGGTGGTCTGAAGGGGGCCGACCGATCAGGTGTAGACGCGCCCCGGGATCGTAGGGTCCGGGGCGCCGCAATTTTCGCTTTCCGCAAGCGCCATGACCGACAAACGCGAAAAACGCGTGGAGTTGATCCTTCAGCAGCTCGATGAGCTGCCGACCCTCCCGGCCATCGCCCTCCAAGTGATGAAGGCGACCGGCGCCGACGACTCCGACGCCCGGCAGGTCACCGAGTTGATCGCCGCCGACCCGGCCCTCACCGCCCGCATCCTCAAGCTCGCCGGACGGGCCGACCTCGGCGTCGGCGCCGTGGGGACCATCGACCGCGCCGTGGCTCTGCTCGGATTCGACGCCATCCGCAGCGCGGTGCTGGCGGTCTCGGTCTTCCAATCCTTCGGCGAGGGCGATCCCCGCGCCGGCGGACATTTCTGCCGACGGGCGTTCTGGAAACATTCCATCGCCGTCGCCTGCTGCGCCGAACTCCTGGCCGAATCATTGATGGAAGAGCAGGGCCGTCCTGCCGCGGGGGTCGAACCCGCCGAGGCGTTCGTGTGCGGGTTGCTCCATGACCTGGGCAAGGTCGCCCTCGACGCGATGCTGCCCAAGAGCTTCGATCGCGTGGTCGAGGCCGTCGATCTGCTCCGGGGCAACATCGCCGACCTCGAGCGCACGGTCATCGGCCTGGACCATCTGGTCGTCGGCAAGCGATTGGCCGAACGCTGGCAACTGCCAACGTCCATCCGCGATTGCGCCTGGCTCCATGGGCAGCAACCCGCCGCCCTGCCCGCCGGCGTGCGAAATCCCCGGCTGGTCAATCTGATTTCCCTGGCCGACGTGATCGCCCGCGAGCGGCACCTGGGATTCAGCGGCAACCACACCTTCCCGGTCCCCAAGAGCGCCTGGATTTCGGCCGTGGGTCTGACGCCCGAGCGCATCGACGCCGCCATGGTGGGACTGGTCGATCGCATCGAGCCTCGCGCCGACGCATTGGGCTTGGCCGCCGAGAGCACCAACGAGCTCTATTTGCAGGCCCTTAGCCAAGCCAACCGCGAACTGGGACGGGTCAGTGGACAACTGGCCACCAAGAACAAGAAACTGGCGGTTCGCGCGAAGTTCTTCGACGCCCTGAGCGGGTTCCAGTCGGTGTTGCGTCCCGATGCCCCGCCGCAGACGGTGCTCGAGGCGATCGGTCGGACGGCGATCAACGTGCTGGACGTGCGCGGGGTGTGCGCGTTCTCGTTGCAGCCGGGGGCGCCCTATGCCGAGGCGATGGTCTTGGATGACGGCGCCACGACGGCGCGGAGCGTGCTGATCGATGCACCGGCGACCGAGGCAAGCGAAATCGACGAAACCGCGGCGGATCCGTCCGGCGCCCCGACGCGCGACCCTCGGCGCCCGCCGATGCCGGCGCCGGCGCCCGGCGAAGGCCCGATCCTCAACGCCGCCGAGGATCTCGAATGGCTCTTGGCCGACATCTCCCCGCGCCTCCCCGGCCAGCAGCGCCACTGGATCTGCCTGACGGCCGACGACATCTGCATCGGCGGGGTCGTCTGGGGCAACCCTCCCGGCGAGGCCCACCGCCTGGGACCGCAGGCCCAGGAGCTCTCGGCGATGGCGGGGGGGTGGAGCCTGGCCCTCCGCACCGCGCAAATCCGCGACGAGGCCCGCGCCCTGTCGGAACAATTGGCCGACGCCAATCGGCGCCTGCACGACGCCCACAGCCAGATTCTGCGCGGCAAGACCCTCAAGACCATCGGGGAGGTCGCCGCCGGCGCCGCCCACGAGATGAACAACCCGCTGATGGTCATTTCCGGGCGATCACAACTGTTGGCATCGCAATTGTCGGACCCCAAACAGGCGGCGGCCGCCAAACAGATATTCGAGCAGTCGCACCGCCTCAGCGGAATGATCACCGAGCTGATGGACTTCGCCAAACCCCAGCCGCCGCTGCCGGCGCCGGTGTCGATGGGCGGGCTGTTGGAAATCGCGTTGGCCCAAGCCAAGGCGCGCTGCCAAGGAGCCGATAGGACCGTTGAGGCGTCGGTGGAATCGGCGCCGGCCGTGCATGTGGACCGCCAACAGATCGCCGATGCCCTGGCCGAGATTCTGGCCAACGCCATCCAGGCGACCGCGGCGCACACCGGGCGGCTGTCGATCCACGCGGCCCTCGATCCGTATTCGCAGTGCGTGGTCGTGACGATCGTCGACAATGGCTGTGGCATGGACGACCACGCCCTCAAGCATGCGATGGACCCGTTTTTCAGTTCCCGCAAGGCCGGTCGCGGACGCGGGATGGGGCTGGCCAAGGCCGCCCGCTGGGTCGAGTCCAATGGCGGGTCGATCCGGCTGGAGAGCCGCCCCGACGAGGGGACGCGGGTGATGATGCTGTTGCCGGCCGCCGGCGCCGGCGAGGCGACCGGATCGCCGGACCAGGCGATGCGAAAGACCGCCCCGTGACGATCCGACCGGCGCCCGCCGGAGAATCAACACGCGGCATTCCAGAGCAGGGAGAGAACATGACACCGACATTGACTCGAAAACCGACCGTGGCCGGCAATCCGCCGCGAATCCTCCTGGTCGATGACGAGCCGTCGCTGGTGGAGTTGATCCGCGATGTCGTGAGCCACGAAATGCCCTGCCGCATCCTCACCGCCGCCACCCGCGCCGAGGCCGCCGCCATTGTGCGGCGCGAACCCATCGAGCTGCTGGTGGCCGATGTCAACCTCCCCGACGGCGACGGAACCACACTGTTGGATGAGCTGCGCCGACGTCAGCCCCAAGCCCGCGCCATCGTCATGAGCGGCGCCCCCAGCGTCGATTGCGCCGTCAATGCCCTCCGCGGCGGGGCCATCGACTTCATCGCCAAGCCCTTCACCGCCGACCGTCTCGCGCAGCACGTCCGCGGCGCCCTCGGCCGCCAGGCCGCCAGGGTCAAGGAGGAAAAACGCCTCGACCGATTGCGCGACGCCGTGAAGAAGCTCAACGCCGCCCGCAAGGTGGTCAGCAAGAAGGTGGACCTGCTCTGCAACGACCTGATCGCCGCCTATGGCGAGCTGGCCAAGCAAATGGACGAGGTTCGTACCGCCGAGGATTTCCGCAAGTCCCTGACCTCCGCGGGCGATCTCGAACAGCTTCTCTGCAACGCGATGGACTGGCTCCTCCGGCGCCTGGGGTACACCAACATCGCCATCTGGCTGGCCGCCGAGGAACACGACTTCCAGCTCGGCGCCTATATGAAATACACCCACGCCGGCGACGGCGAATTGGCCGGGGCGCTGAAATCGTCCGTCCTGCCCCACGTCCTGCGCGACGGCGCCGTCCGCTGGAGCGTCGATGAAACCCACGACCGCCTCGACGCCGCCGCCGTCGAGCAACTGT
>JBBSAF010000197.1:0-5290 GCA_038252525.1 Tepidisphaerales bacterium | reverse complement strand
GTCAGCCATGCCTGCAAATTGGGCCTGATCGAGGCCGTGTCGGCCCCGCAGACCGCCGTGTTCGAGGCCGCGATGCTCTTTGCGCGCAGCGAGGGCCTCGTCCCCGCTCCGGAATCCTCCCACGCGATTCGCACCGCCATCGACGAGGCCATCAAAGCCCGCGAAGAGGGCAAGAAGAAAGTCATTGTTTTCAACCTCTCCGGCCACGGCCTGATGGACATGGCCAGCTACGACTCGTACCTGTCGGGGCATCTGAACGACTGACGCCCTTGCGTGGGCGGGACGTCGGTCCGACGTTGCATTCACCGCGTTGGCAGTCCTCGGTGCCGCGTCACTTGGGCGAGTATCGCCTTCTTCCGCTTGTCGCGCCCGCCCCCCGCCTACTGCCTGCCGCTCCGACTTGGACGGGGATCGCCCCATCCCGCTTGTCGCGCCCTCCGGGCCGTCTTATCCTCCACACCCCATGGGGTATCTCGAATGGTCACTGCTGATCGGTTGGGTTGTCAGCCTTATGCTGGCCCTGGCCGTCGCGCGACAGGTCCATCGCCACATGGTCAAGCTTGATCGCCGGACCCGGCGGGCCGAACGCCTCGCGGAGCTGGGCACACTCAATCGCGGGCTGGCCCACGAGATCAAGAACCCGCTATCGACCATTCAGATGAACCTGCAACTGCTGCGCGAGGACCTCGATCCAACCCACCCGTCGCACACCCGCATGGTCAATCGTCTGGACACCGTGCTCGGCGAAACCCACCGCCTCCGCGCCATCACTGATGATTTCCAGCGTTTCGCCGGGCAAATGGAGCTGGATCGCCAACCCGTGGACCTCAACGCCATCCTCGGCGAGATCGTCGATTTCTTCGCCCCCCAGGCCCAAAGCCAGGGCGTGCGGCTGCGGCTGCAAACCGACCCGGCGCCCCTGGTGGCGCCGGTCGATGTCAGGTTGCTCAAGCAGGCGATGCTCAACCTTCTGCTCAATGGCGTGCAGGCCATGAACCCCGGCGGGGGGGACCTGATGCTCCGCGCCGAGCGGGTCGGGCGCGAGGCCCACATCCATGTCATCGACACCGGCGCCGGCATTCCCCCCGAGGCCCTGCCGCGCATCTTCGAGGCCTATTTCTCGACCAAATCCCGCGGCACCGGACTGGGGCTGGCCATCACCCAACGCATCCTGGCCGAACATGGCGGGCAAATCACCGTCAACAGCGAACCCGGCAAGGGATCGGACTTTCTGCTGCGGCTCCCTCTGGATTGAGCGGCGAACGGGGCTGGAGCACTGTCGCCCGCCACGGGGCGCCGTACAGGTTCAAGGCGCGGCGCCCGTCTCGGGTGTACGGGCACGGACCACTGTCGCCCGCCGCGGGCTGACGTACAGGTTCAAGGCGCGGCGCCCGCCTCGGGTGTACGGGCACGGACCACTGTCGCCCGCCGCGGGATGACGTACAGGTTCAAGGCGCGGCGCCCGTCTCGGGTGTACGGGCACGGACCACTGTCACCCGCCGCGGGGCGCCGTACAGGTTCAAGGCGCGGCGCCCGCCTTGGGTGAGCGGGGCTGGACCACAGTCGTCCGCCGCGGGGGAGGATGCGATGTCGCGGTTCCTTGCCGCGCCCTCCGTCCATTGCGTTGCACCATGCCCGCCGTCCGCCCGTCCACCTTCTGTTGTCCTCCGTTTGTCTGTTGTCCCCCGTCTCCCCATCCCCGCCGCGCCCGGTTATACTCGGTGGCGAGAGGGGCCGAAGCTCAATTGGGAGAGCACTGCCTTTGCAAGGCAGGGGTTGCCGGTTCGATCCCGGTCGGCTCCAGTGACGCGGCGGGTGGGAAAAGGCTTCCCGCCGGCGCGGCGGGCAGCATGGGTCGTCGCGGCGCGGGGTAAAACCCCTCGTTGTTATACACAAGTCCGTCGCGTGCATCGGCAGTCGCCGCGTCGCGGGGTCGCCTCGGCCCCGTCCAGGGGGGATTACCAGGCGAAGATGGGTTTGGAGGTTGTGAAAACTCCCATTGAGCGCCGTCCTTATCGACTTGAATTGGAAAAGCGGGGGCGAGGCGCCCCCGCGACGTGGAAATTACGGCGGGTGGCAGGTAGTTTTGTATAACAACGAGGGTAAAACCCCTGTTCGATTGATGGACGAAGTTCGCGGAAGGAATCGGGCGCGATGGACATCGGCGGCGAACGTTTGAGAGTGCGGATCGAGGAGCCTTGGACGACCTATCGGCGGACGCGATTCGACGCCTGCGGGTTCGTCACCGCCGTCACCCTCGACGGCGTTCACCAATTCTGTGTGACCGAGGCCGACTGCGGCGGGGCGCACAACTCCAACGGGGCGGGGCTGTGCAACGAGTTCGGCATCCTAAAGCCGATCGGATTCCATGATGCCAATCCCGGCGAGCAGTTCCCCAAGCTCGGGGTCGGGCTGCTGTCTCGCCCCGACGCCGAGCCGTATTCATTCATGCGCGATTACCCGGTCGAGCGATTCCCCATCGAAATCGAGTGCGGCCCGGATGCCGTCGAGTTCCGCATGGCACCGCTGGCGTGCCGTGGGTACGCGGCCGGCCTGACCCGGCGCCTGACGGTGGCCGGCAACGAATTGTCGGTTGCGTATCACCTGCAAAACGTCGGCGAGCGGACGCTTGTGACCCACGAATACAACCACAACTTCATCGCCATCGACCGCCACCCGGTCGGGCCGGATTATGCCCTGACGGTGGGGTGCGACCTGCCGACCGGCGAATCGGCGCCGAAGCTGGAATGGCGCGACGGCACGGGGCGATGGGTCGGCCGGCAGCGGGATATTTTTTACACCCGATGCGAGAACCCGCCGACGGACATGGACCCGGTTTGGACGCTGACCCACGAACCGACCGGGGTGTGGGTGTCGGAGCGGACGGACCGGCCCTGGACGATGTTCGCGTTGTTCGGCGCCGAGAAGGCGATCTGCCCGGAGGCGTTCATCGCGATCGACCTGCCGGCCGGCGAGTCGATGCGCTGGATGCGGACGTACACCTTCGGCGCCGGGGCGGATTTGTCGGGCGGTTGAGGAGGCCGGGGCGAAACCGGTCGCGAATATACACGTTCGGGGTCGGGACGGATCGGTCGTGCGATTGAGGAGTGCGGACGGGCGCGGGAGCGCTTCACCGGACCTTCGCCGCGGCGATGGCTTCGACGGTGACTTTTATTTCCACCGACTTGCCCTCCCCGACCCGCACCGCGCCCAATTGCGGCACCCAGCGCAAAGGGTCCACCGCCGCGTGGAACGCTTTTTCACTGGCGAATCGCTCGCGCCGCAGCACCTGGTTCTGCTGCTGAACCTTGGCCCAGCCGCCATTTTGATTCTCGAAATACCACAGCTCCACCCGCCAGATGACATTGCCTCCCGCCGCGTGGAAGTCCCTTTCCCGCAGCAGTTCGGCCAACACCACCGCCCGTTGGTGGGTTCCGATCACAATCAGCGGACGGCAAGAATCATAAAAACTCGGCACCTGCGTCACGATCGCGTCAATCTCGGATTTGTCATCGTCATCCAGCGCTCCGGCGTCGGGGTCGGCCGGCTCGGGACCGTACCAGCCCATGTCCACCCCTTGCAACGCCGTCCCGTCGGCCAGTTCGATCATGATGTCGTACGGGTTGTCCGGCAAAAGATTCACGAACTTGACGGTCTTGTCCTCGATCTTGCCCCATTCCTTCAGCCCGAGGGTTTTGGCCAGCACCGTGGCGTGGGTTGCAGGTTGGGGCAGATGAATGAGGATTTCGCCGGCCCACGTGGCGCCGGTGAAAAAAGTCAGCAGGACCCCAATGAAGCACTGGATCATGCCGGTATTGTAACCGAGCGGTTGGCGGTGGGTCGTTGACAGACGGCGGGTGGCGATCATTCCTCGGATCATCCCGTGATTGTAACCCGCCGACGTGTGCGGCCAACAAAAAACCCGCGGACAAGGAATTTGTCCACGGGTTGGGTTTTCGTCGTCGGTCGGCCTGCGATCACCGCTTGGAGAACTGGAATCGCCGACGGGCGCCGCGCTGGCCGTATTTCTTGCGTTCCTTCATGCGGCTGTCGCGGGTCATGAATCCCGCGCCGCGAAGGGCGACCTCGAGGGTGTTGTCATACGCCATCAATGCCCGGGCGAGGCCCATGACGATGGCGCCGGCTTGGCCGGTCTGCCCGCCGCCGGTGCAGTTGCAGAAGATGTCGAGCTTGCCGCCGGTGCTGGTGACCTCGAGCGGGCCGAAAATCGCCTTGCGGTCGACTTCCTTGGTGAAATAGTCGTTGAGCTCGCGTTTGTTGATGAGGATCTTGCCGGTGCCGGGGGCGATGCGGACGCGGGCGACGGCGCTTTTTCGCCGCCCGGTGCCCCAGATGAACACGCGCGGGCCGGTCGGTTTGTGCGCCTCGGCGGGCGCGGGCGTCGGGATCAATTCGCTTTGCTGGGTCATGGACGATTTCCTGTGGGTTCGGGATTGTCGGGTCGGACGCCGGCCCGTTTTGTCACCGAAACATCGGCGACGCCAAGCGCCGCCTCCGAATCACTGCCAACGTTCAAAAGACCAGCGGCTTGGGCTGCTGGGCCGAATGCGGGTGTTGGTCGCCGCGGAAGATCTTCACCTTGCCGAGGATGTTGCGCCCGAGCCTGCTCTTGGGCAGCATCCTTCGGATGGCAAGCTCGAGGAGCTTCTCGGGGTGGTCGGCGTGCATCCGCTCGAAGGAGTAGATGTGCCGTCCGCCGGGATAGCGGGAGTAGGTGTCGTATTCGAGCACCGCCGCCTTGTCGCCGGTGACGCGGATCTTGTCGGCGTTGAGGATGATGACGAAATCCCCGGTGTCCACATGGGGGGTGTACGTCGGCTTGTGCTTGCCCTGGACGATGCCGGCGACCTTGCTGGCCAGACGCCCGAGAACCTGGTCGGTGGCGTCGACGACATGCCACGCGGCCTCGACCTCGCCGAACTTGGGCATGTGGGTGGTGCTGTTCATTGCGATGACCTCTGTTTCAACCGTTGTTTCAACCGTCAAAAGCGCGGAAACCCCGTTCCACCGGGGCGAATCGGGCATCTTATCGGTGGCTGGCGCGTTGTCAAGGCAACGGGTCGGTTCGATGGATCGGTTCACGATGAGTCGCCTGCGACAAGTCGCCTTGACAGCGCCGAGGACCGGATTTAGTGTGGTTTATCGCGTTCGGCACTTCGGCCGGGGCGATGGCGACCACCTGGGGCGGCAAGCGGGGTTGGGTCGTCCAATGGACCGATGATCCTCGTTTTCGCGGGAACCCCCAACCCATGTCCGACTCCACGCCTCC
>JBBSAF010000196.1:0-5303 GCA_038252525.1 Tepidisphaerales bacterium | reverse complement strand
CTGCCCTTCTCCCTCAACTCACAACCCACAACTCGCAACTCCCCCTCCCACAACTCGCAACACGCCATTCCCCTCCCTCTTACAACCTACAACCTACAACTTACAACCATTCCCCCGCCTCTCCCCCCCCATCCACACCCCATACAACATCGCCGCCAGCGCGCTCGGCCCCAGCGTCAGATACGCCCTTCCACCGAACCACCCCGACACGTGCACCGACAGCATCAGCGAAAACGCCGCCACGATGACGACCCGTCGCCACGGCGCCACCGGCCGTGTGAAGCTCTCCACCATCGCCCACGCCAACGCCGGCGCCAGGATCAAATACGTGACCGTCTCCGTCGCCGGCCCCAGCAGCGTCATCCACCATGTCGTCCACCCCACGGCCAATCCCAACAGCCATCGCCGCTCGGCCCCGCGCCGCTTCATCCACCAACATCCCACCGCGATCGCCACGCCCGCCACCGCTTCGATCCCGCGATACACCCGCTGCGACAGATCGACATCGAACCACACCTTCAGTGGCAACCGGATGTCCCGATACCAATGGTCCAGCGCCGCGATCTGTCGATTCTCCCCCCACACGTACTCGAACCACAGCCGATACTGTTCCCGCACATAATCGAACCGTTGCAGCCCCAGCGGCGCCGCCAGGCCCGCCGCCAGCCACAGGGCATATCGCCACCCCAGTTGACGCGGATACAGCACGATCAGCACCCCCGCCAGCGCCGCCGGGTAAACTTTCAGCAGCGTCGCCGCCGCCAGGCACGCCGACGCCACCTGCCAGCGCTCCCGGTCCACCGCCGCCACCGCCAACAGCATCAGCCCCAGCACCAGCGCGTTGGGCTGGCCATTGTTGAGATTCGCCACCGCGTCGGGAAAGACCAACAGAAACACCGCCGCCCACCCCGGCGCCGTCCACACCCGCGGCACCCCGACCCGCCTACACGCCCACAATCCCCCGACCAGCGCGATGCCGTTGATCCATCGCCATAAAAGCCCCCCGACCCGATCCGGCAACAGCGACAGCGGTACCAACCCCGGCGCCACCACCGGGGCATAGCGATACCCCTGCCCGCCCGGCTGATAGATCGTCTCCCCCGCCCGCCACGCCCGCGCCGCCGTCGAAAACGCCGGATAAACGCTCTGCCGATGGGGGTTCCGCGCGACGACCACGATCGACAACACCACCGCCAACGCGATCCACAACCCCGCCGCGATCGACACCAACGGATCAGCGCGGTCTTTCATTCGCCCACCCCCGCCTTCAACTTCGATTTGGTCGTCAAAAACGGCCGCAACCCCTCCCACTGCTCCCGTTGGTCCCCCCGCGTCAGCGCCGCCAGCTCCGCCACCCGCTGACTAACATACCCATCCCGTCCGATCAGCGTTTCATCCAGCTCCCCCGGATGCACCACCCACTCGACTACCCCCGACCGCTCCACCGCCTCCAACTGCCGCCGCCACGGAAATCCCTCGGCCAAATCCCCGTCCGACAGCATCCCGAAATAACTGTCATTGGCCCACACCCCCGCCCCATGAAATCGCTTTCTCGCCCCCGCACCCAGCATCGCCGCCGCCTTCCGCTTCAGCCGCAATCTCCCCACGCCCCGCGCCACGCCACGGTTTTCCACCGTCACCCGCGACACCGCCGGCAACACCCCATCCGCCATCGCCGCCAGCAGAGCCTCCCGCACGATGGGCAACTGATGCGCGTGATGATGGGCATCGACATACGCCGGCGCCCGCCCGATCGCCTTCCCGAACGCCTCGGCCTGCGCGACGATCTCCCCGTACACCGCCCGCCCGTCGATCCACCCGGCCCACGCCGCCAACCACAGCCTCCCGTTGGACCAAAACCGCCCCGCACGATCCACCATCCCCGATCCGTCCAACTTCGTCAGCGGCGCCAAGCCCCCCGTGAATACCAAGTGCAACCCCAGTTCCAACCCCGGCGCGGCCCCCAATAGCTCCACCGACGCCGCCAACCCCTCCCCCGTCACCGTCATCACGCTCGTCGCCGTCACCGGCCCATCCACATGCGCCCGCACGATCCCCTGGCTGACCTTCCGGCCAAACCCGAAGTCGTCGGCCGTCACGATCAACCGAAACGGTGGGGGGGATGTCATGAGCGTAAAAATATGCGATCCGAACTACACCACCCGCGCCGGCATCCCCGCCGGCGCCTCGGCCAGCCCCTCGCGCAATCGCTTTCGCAATTTCAGGGTCTCAAACAGCATCGAATACCCGTGCCGAACCATCCGAACCGTCGTCGGATCCACGTAACTGAAATGCACCGGCGCCTCCCCGGTTTTCAACCCCAGCGCCCCCGCCCACGCCAAAAACTCCACATCGAAGAAAAACCCATCCGTCGTCAGATGCGGCGAAATCCGCTCCCACGCCGCCGCCGTCATCCCCTTCAGCCCCGCCTGGGTGTCGAGAATCTTGATCGGCAACATCCGCCGCAGCCACCAGTTGAACGTCCGGCTCATCAGATGCCGCTTGTAGATCGACGGAAAATCCCGCGGGCTGATGAGATACCGAGAGTCGGCGTGAATGCGGTTCACCACTGCGATGTCCGCCCCGTTTTCCAGCACCGGAATCAGCCGCAGCGCCTCGGCCGGGTCATACGCCAAATCCACATCCGTGAACAGCCGATACGGCGTCGTCGCCCGGTCCAGCCCCAGCCGCAGCGCGAACCCCTTCCCCCGATTCTTGACGTAACTCTCCACCCGCATCGCCGCCCCGTCGTCCGCCAGCACCTTGTCCAGATGCTCCGCCGTCCCATCGGTGCACCCATCGCAAACAAACAGCACGCACCACGTCGGATTCTCTCCCACGAACCGGCGCAACCGCCCGACCGTCCCGTCGATGAACTCCATCGCGTTGTACGTCGGTACCACCAACGTCACCGCGAACCCATCCGACGCCCTGTCCAACATTGAATCCATGAACCCTCCGAAACCCCCGGCCCTAAACCCCGGTGGCACACCTGTCCCGCCGTGGCGGGCGCGTCCCGCCCCGCGGCCAAAACTCCGCCTCCCGCTTCCGTGCCCGGCGCGTCCCGCCCCGCGGCCAAAACTCCGCCCCTCGCTTCCGTGCCCGGCGCGTCCCGCCCCGCGGCCAAAACTCCGCCCCTCGCTTCCGTGCCCGGCGCGTCCCGTCCGCGCTTGCCCGCGCACGCGGCCTCCCCCGTCGGCGACAGGACCCACGCGCCGTCGGGATCGCGTCCACGCTGAGCCACGCACGCGGCCTCCCTCTCTTATGTCGCGGGGGCGCCTCGCCCCCGCCTTCCCCATCCAATCCCTCCCGCGAAGCGACGATTGTAATTGAGCGCCCCCTCGACTCCAACTTCGCCGCCAACCGTCCCATAACCCATCGGCCAACCCACCCCTCCTCCGCCAATTTGTCACCGCCCGCCCCGGTTGATCGGCAGGTCATTCAGCAGCCTGTCGGGATCCTTCGGCGCCCCCACCCATCCGGCGTCGCCGCCGGCCGGGTCGATTCGACTATGAAGATCAAAACCGCTCATTTGTTGCCACTCCCGCAACCCCTTGGCCGACCGCGACTTCGGACGCCACGACACCCCATACAAAAACGTCGGCCGCCCCGCCGCAAACACATTGTGGTCGATCACCCACCCCTGGTTTTTCGGGTCGTACCCCGCCTGATTCGGATTGTTCGCCCCGGCGTTGGGATGGGGACCAAAAAACGGGTTGTCCCACCACAGGGCTATGGGATGCAAGCGATTGTCCTTGCAGAAGTTATGTTCGATGGTGAGATTGACGTTGTGGAAGTCGATCTCACCCTCGACGGTTTTCAGCGGCCGGGGGCCTTGTTCCCGAATGGCGATCCCATCGCGGTTTCCAACGTTGGTATTGTTGCGAATCACACAGTCCCGACTCTCGGCGATCGTGATCCCCGCCTCCGCCCAGCGCCCGTTCGCATCGCCGACCGACCCCACGGCGTTGCGCAGCGCCAAGTTGTTTTTGGCGTTGATCTTACGAGAAATCTCGATGAACAGCCCCGGCCCTTCGTTGTCGGCGAACACGCACCGTTCAATGGTCACATTCCGCACGTCGATGTCCAGCCACAATCCCGGCCCGCCGTTGCGTCGAAAAACGCAGTCGCGGAAAACCCCGCCGGACACGTCGGCGATCTTGACGCCGCCGGCTTCCCAATCGCGGCTGATGGGTTTCCAGGAGTTGCCTTGCCAGAGATTGCTTTCATTGACGAAGTTGTCGCCCGATGCGCAACCTCCTGTGTGGCCATTGTTTACAATCACACACCGCCGCAGGATTCCGCTCACCGCCACGGCGGACCCGGCCATGGATTCGACCCGGCAATCCTCGATCACATTCCCCTCGCCCGGCAGCCACACCGCCGGGCGCTGGGGGAACGTCGCCGCGTAACGGAAGATGAGTCCCCGCAAAATGTTATGGCGCACGCCCTCCTCATTTTGGAACGGGTTGACGCCCATCAACAAATCGCGCGTGGACGCCTCGACGACGTGCGTGGCCGGGTCGGACTCGTCGAGCAGCCAGAGCAGCAGCCGATGGTTGGCCGAATCGATGGCGAAGGCGCCGGCGAAGTCCGGGCCGAGATGGCGGATGGGCGTTTCAATTTTCTTGCCGCGATGGGTCCGGGCAAAGGCGCGCAGCGCCGCAACGTCTTTCACCGGCATGAGTTGTCGTCCATCCACGATGACCTGTTCGGCCCGGCCCCACAGCGGGGCGTCGTCGGGATGGTGTTCGACGGGTTTGCCATCGACGTGATTGATGGCGAAGACGTGATGCCACGGGACGGCGAAAATCGGTTCCAGGCCGGGCAGGCGCTGGAGGCCGCCGAGCGGGTCGGCGCCGGTGACGACGACCGTGCCGATTTGTCGGGCCTCGAAGGTGATCGGCGCGTCGGCCGTGCCATCGGTTTGCAATGGCACCGACTCGCGGTAGATGCCGGGGGCGATCACCACGCGGTCGCCGGGACGGACGATCTTGGCGGCGGCGGAAATCGTCGCCAGGGTGGTGGGGGATCGGGGAGCGTCGCGATCGACGGTGTACGTGGCGCCGAATTGAGTCAGAAGCAACGTCATCGCGACAAAATGCCATGGGCGGGGGAGTCGGAATGAAGCGCGGATGGGGATCATGGTCGAGCCTGGTCGAGAGCCGCTTGCCGGACGGCCCCTCGGGTTGTAGCCTGCAGGGCCGTCGGTGGCAAAGGTTTTTTTGTCAAACCGGCGGCCTTGGCGGACGTAAGACCGCCACGGATTGGGTTTTATTCGTTGTTTTTTTCAGACGGGATTG
>JBBSAF010000195.1:0-5342 GCA_038252525.1 Tepidisphaerales bacterium | reverse complement strand
TTTTAAGAAGGAAAAAAGGCAGCGGGATACATCTTCACGTACAACTTACAACCTACAACCTACAACCTACCACGTACAACTCCTTCATCTGAAACTCGCCCCCATGTCCACCACCGCCTGTTTTTCCGCAAGCGACTTTTTCCCGCCGTACTTTCTCGCCATCTCCGTGATGAACGCGTCGTAGGCGTCGCCGTCCATCGGCAATTCCACGGGTGTGCGCGTCAGGCCCGCCATCATGATCGCATTGCCGAGCTCCAGCCCGCGCACCCCTTCGATCCCCGGCGCCAGCATCGACTTGTCGTATCGCACCGCGTCCACGAAGTTTTGCCACAGCACTTCATGTTCCGGCCCGCCCGATCGCCCGTAGGGCACGTCGATCGTCCACGTTTCAATCGATGCGAACGCCTCGGCCGAGTTTTCCCGAACATCCCGCACGCTCTTTCGCGTCCGCACGAACGTCAGCTTCCCATGCTCGGCCACCAATTTCCCCCGATCCCCGCACACTTCCAGCCGATTCGTCCCCGGCGCCTCGCCGGTGCTCGTCACGAAATGACCCACCGCGCCGTTGGGATATTCCAAAATCGCGCTGATGTCGTCCTCTACCTCGATCGGGTGGGTCTTGGCGATCGCCCCCACCGCCGTCACCCGGCTGGGCATCATCCCCGTGATCCACTGCATCAGATCCAGGTTGTGGGGGCACTGGTTGATGAGCACCCCGCCCCCCTCCCCGGCCCACGTCGCCCGCCATCCCCCCGAGGCGTAGTAGGTCCAGGTGCGGAACCAGTCGGTGATGAGCCATGTCACCCGCGTCACCTCGCCGAGCTCGCCCTCCGCGATCAATTCCCGCATCTTCTGGTACAGCGGATTGGTGCGCTGGTTGAACATCACCCCGAACTTCTGCTTGGGATGCCTCGCCGCCACCTCGTTGAGCTCCCGCGCCGCCTTCACACTCACCGCGATCGGCTTTTCCGACAGCACATGCAGCCCCCTGCCCAACGCGTCGATGGCGATCGGTGGGTGGTCATAGTGCGGCGTGGCGATCAGCACCGCGTCGATCAACCCGGCGGCGAACATTTTCTGGTGGCTTTCGAACGCCGGAATCCCATGCTCCACCTCGGCCTTTGCCCGCTTGGCCGGGTCGATGTCGCACACCGCCGTCAGCGTCGCCCCCTTGGGCTTGCCCGCGGTGATCTGCCGCATATGGTGTCCCCCCATGTTTCCCAGTCCCACGATCCCGAACCGCACGTTGTCCATGGAAATCCTTCCGTATAATGATGAAGGATCCAAATATCGTGTTTCACCCCAACCTGTCAATCCGTCCCCGCCGGCAGGCGGGATGTTGATGTGCTTCGAATCGGAACAGACTCCCACCGGCGTGCGGCCGTTCATTCGGGACCGAATCGCCCATTTTCCCGGCCCGACGCCGTGAAAGGCAACCCATGATCGACGAGCGGTTTCAAGCATGGCTGACCCATCCCCGCCGCCCTCCTTTGGTGATGGGCATCCTCAACGTCACCCCCGACAGCTTCAGCGACGACGGGCGACACGCCTCAGCCGAATCCGCCATCGCCCAAGCCCGCCAAATGATTGCCGACGGCGCCGACTGGATCGACATCGGCGGCGAATCCACCCGCCCCGGCTCATTCCCCGTTCCCCCCGACGAGCAAATCCGCCGGGTTGAACCCGTCCTGCGCGGCTTGGCCGATTTCGCCGTCCCCCTCAGCATCGACACCACCAGCGCCCAAGTCGCCTCGGCCGCCTTGGATTGCGGCGCCACCGTCGTCAACGATATCTCCGCCGGCCGGTTCGACCCCGACATGCTTCCCCTCGTCGCCCGGCGCGGCGCCGGGATCATCCTCATGCATATGCAAAACGATCCGGCCACCATGCAACTCAACCCCACCTACGCCGATGTCGTGGCCGAAGTGACGACCGACCTCCGCCACCGTCGAGACGCCGCGATCGCCGCCGGAATCCCCCCCGAGCGAATCCTGCTGGACCCCGGCATCGGCTTCGGCAAAACCGTCGATCACAACCTCGCCTTGCTGCGGGAGTTGCGTGTCTTGATCGACCTCGGCCAACCCGTGGTGGTCGGAACCAGTCGCAAAGGCTTCATCGGCGCCATCACCGGCGAAACCCCCGCCGAGCAGCGCGGTTACGGCACCGCCGCCACCGTGGCTTGGTCGATCGCCCAAGGCGCTTCGATTGTCCGCGTCCACGATGTCCCCCCCATGGTGGCCGTCGCCCGCATGACCACCGCCCTTTGTGGCGCCCGCTGAGACTGCTTACCCCGTCATCCGCGAGGCCAACTGTCTCTACGGCCGACCACCGACCTTGGCCACCTCTCCCGACCCATTTCGTCGCGGTTTGCCGCGACAACCGCGTCAGTTCGCCACAGCGCCGAGGGAAGGGCATGTCCAGCGAACTCGAGCGGTATCCCGGCCAGAATTGCTTATAAATTAATGATGAATAAAGACTTATGGATGCAAGTCCGTTGGCGTCCCCTCGCTCTCGCGCCAATTGGTCCACACTTTGTTAACAATTATCCATCGCCATCGGTGAATCAGACGATGCGAGCATTGACATCTTCCCTGACCGTGGGTCGGCGTCCACTTCCACAACCCGGATGCCCGCTCATTAGCCCTCCAAGGCCGACCTTCACCAGGTCGGCTTTTTTCATGCCCATGAATAGTGGCGCCTGCCCGCGATGCCATTTGGTTACCATTCGCAACCCGCAACCCGCGACCCGCGACCCGCGACCCGCGACCCGCGACCCGCAACCCGCAACTCGCAACTCGCAATCCTCCGCCTTACAATCCCCCCGCCCGCAGCCGTAGCTCAGTTGGATAGAGCAGTGGATTTCTAATCCACCGGTCGCAGGTTCGAATCCTGCCGGCTGCGCTAACCCGCCTTTTTGGGAGGTCCCCGTGATTCCGATCGTGCAAACCCTCATGCTCTTCGCCGTTCTCGTCCCGGCCAAAATGGATGTCGCCCCGAGCCAACCCATTCTCATTTCCGCCAAGAGCGACCGGCCCGTCGCACTCGTGCTGACCGACATGAACGGCACCACGCTCGGCCACGTCGATCCCGACCGCGTCCCGCTCGACAAACCCCTCGATCTGCGCGGGTTGTTCCCCACCCTCCAAACCCCCGGTGTTTATATTCTCCGCGCCGCCCCGACCGTCGACGACCTGGCCCACTTCCGCGGCACGCCCCTGGTCCTGACCGTGCAGGCCGACAACCGCATCGGAGCGTCCACCGCGCCCATCGTGACCCACATCGACCCGCTCACCTACGCGACGATCCAGACCGCCGGGGGACCCATGACCATGGTGTTCTATTACGAGGCCGCCCCCCACACCGTCCAGAACTTCCAGACCCTCGCGCAACGCGGCTATTACGACGGGCTGACCTTCCACCGAATCATCCCCGGCTTCATCATCCAAGGGGGCGACCCCACCGGCGCCGGCATGGGCGGGCCGGGTTATAGCATCAACGCCGAGTTCGCCAACCGCCGACACCTGCGCGGGGTGGTGTCCATGGCCCGCGCCGTCGATCCCAACGAAAAGGCCGGGTCCATGCCGCGCACCGAGTTCGCCAACTCAGCCGGAGGGCAGTTCTTCATCGTCCTTGACGACGCCCAGGCCGGCGGACTCGACGGGCGCTACACCGCTTTCGGCCGGATCGTCGACGGACTCGATGTGCTCGACAAACTCGCCGCCACCCCCCTGGCCGACCCCTCGACCGGGCGCCCGGCGACGCTCCCCGTGATCGAATCGGTGAAAATCCATCCCGTGACCGCCGCCGACAACCCCTACCGCGATTTGCTGGACCTCCAGTCCACCGAGCGATCCACCGCCGCGACCCTGCCGGCCGGCATGACCTCCGCGACACAACCGATCGCGGCGCCGTCGCCGGTCGATCAACCCGTCATCGTGCCCGCCTCTCCGTAGGCCTCGCCGCCGGCCAAATCCCGCAACGCCCGCGCGCCGGGGGCTTCCGCCGCGCTCCACCAAATCTGTTGGTGGTGATGGATCGTCGCCACCGCCGGCCGATCCGGGAATGTCAATTGGAAATCGCTGCCCTGAAGCATTTCCAACAGTCGCCGGATGAAAAACCGCGCGGCATCGCCCTCGTCGGCCCGCAGCTCGATGGCCGAGCCGTTGTTGCGGCCCAGCAGCATGCCCGGGTCCAGCCCCAGCCGTTCGAGCGCCTCGGGCAACCACGGGCGCGAGCCGAAATCCAATTCATACGCCCAGTGGCTTCGCGGCGTGATCCAGACCGGTCCCGGCCACAACGTCGTCCAAGCCTCGACCGCCAACTCCGCCAGCCGATCGACGGTGGGGGGGGTGACGACCATCGCCAGACTCCGCGCCTCGGCCCGGATCGACGCATCCTCCCCGATGAGCCACCCGACCGTCCGAGCGCCGGCGCCGGTGGTGAATCCGAAGGCCCCGCTGTTGTAATACAAACATCGCAGCCCCATTCGGTGCATCCGCTCGAGCACGATCGGGTAGTCGATGATCCACGCCATGTGTGGCCCCGCAGGGTTAATGGTTTGACGCCGCCGGATCCGGGAGGCGGCCGGATTCGCTCTCGACGTTGAGGAGCATTCTGCTCAATTTGTTGAAACATTCGCCCAAGCCGCGAACGGTCCGATGCTTTTCTCCATTGAGTCGCGGAATCGCCGGCCAAGCCGATCGCGCGAGCAGGTCGGCGGCGATCCACGACGGGTTCCCGGTGGTGCGAACGTGCCGGATTTTCATGGGCCATTCCCTTCGGCCCGGCACTATATGGGGCGGCGGGGCCGGCGCGAAGCCGCCAAGCAGGAGGCAGTGGGCTGTAAGCAGTGGACAGCGGGCAGTGTGCGGAAGTCAGGAGGCGGAAGCGGAATGCGGCGTGCGGCGGGCGGTGGAAAAAAGATCGCGCTCCCACGCCCGTGCCCGCGGCAAGTCGTCGTTGATCGGTTCGGGTATTCGGGTCCAAGGCCCCGACGGCGGCCTTGCAACGGCGGGGGGGACGCTAGACTGACCGAACTTTCGCGATGACGAGCGAATCGTCCGGGGTGTAGCTCAGTTTGGTAGAGCGCTTGGTTCGGGACCAAGAGGTCGCAGGTTCAAATCCTGTCACCCCGACTTTCGTCGAGAAACGGCCCTTCGATCAAAACATCGAAGGGCCTTCTCTTTGTAGTCACAAGACTTGTGTCGCTTAGCGACCGTTTCAAAAGTGCCCGACCCAGGATCGCCCGACGGGCGTCCGTTCCAGAAACCCCCCAACGCGCGGCTGCGTTCTGGGCGAATTCGAACGCCTCCAGCACCTTCTGGCCGAACTCTGCGCCGGGC
>JBBSAF010000194.1:0-5413 GCA_038252525.1 Tepidisphaerales bacterium | reverse complement strand
TGTTCGAGCGCGACTTCGCCGACCAGCCCCCCGATGTGATCGTGCTGAACCTCTCCCCCGGAGCCGCCGCCGACCCCGTCCCGGCCTCCCTCCGAATCGCCTGGCTCGCCGAGGAGGTTCCCCCCGCCCGCTGGCCGGCGCTGTTCCGCCACGACCTGCCCGATGTCGGCCTGCGCTGCGAGTTCATCGAGTCCACCCTCTCCGTCGCCTACGCCCAGCGCTGGGATCTGCGGGCCGGCTTCCTTCGCGCGATCATTCCGAACTATCTCGACGGCCTGAAATGGCAAAACGCCGTCGCCCGCGCCTCCGCCGACGCCGCCGCGTGGCGGGCGGGATCGCGCACCTCCACGTATCATCTATTGGATCGCTTCCTCGACCGCGCCCGCGAAAAAAAGGTCCGCGTCGTCGCCGTCGCCCTGCCCGTCCGCGAAATGTATCCGCTGGACGACGGCCTCATCGCCGCCCTGGATCGCGCCGGCGCCACCCTGCTCGATCTCCGCGCCGCGCCCGGCCTCTCCCCGTCCGACTTCGAACCCGACGGCTGGCACATGAACCCGTCCGGCGCCGCGATTTTCACCCGATATCTCGCCGAGCGCCTGCCCCCCGCGCTCCATCGGTGACCCCCCCGGCCGCCGCCACCGCCCTATCGGCCGCCGTGCCTCCCCGCCCCGCGCTCAATCAGTGACCGCCGCCAATCGCCGCAACCGCCACCGCAAAATCGGCCGCCGCGCCTCCGCGCTCCCCTCAATCCTTAACCGCCGCCAACCGCCGCAGTCGCCACCGCAAAATCGGCCGCAGCACCGCCACCGCCGCCCCGTAGATGCACGCCGTCCCCACCGCCATCACCCACCCCAGGCTGCGCAAGCCGGCGTGATGTCCCAGCAGCCAGAAGAATCCGAAGCTGCTTGACGTGATGAACGCGCACAACAGCAGCGCCCGATCCGCCGGATCCCACCACCGCCACACCCGCCGGGGGCTGTGGATCGACTCGCGGTATCGGTGGATCATGAACACCCCATACTCATGTCCCGCCCCGATCAGGATCGGCAGCCCGAAGAAGTTGGCGAAGTTCCATTTCACTCCCGACAGCCCCATCATCGCCAGCAGCATCGGCAACCCCAACGCCAGCACGCTGATCGCCAACAGCGTCTGCCCCACGCTCCTCAGATCGATCCACACCAACAGCGCGATCAACCCCAGCGCGATCAGCGTCGCATCCCGGAACGCCTTGGCGATCGCCCCGGTCGTGTGGTGGATGTTGGGCGCGATCCCCGTCACCCCGTAATCCCCGCTCACCCCCTTCAATCTCGACTCCACCTGCTCCACGAACTCCCCCAGCGGCCCGGCCTGCCACAAATCCATCCCCGCCGCCGGATGCACATACAGCGCGTACGTCCCGTCGTCGGCCACGTAATGCCCCGCCAACTCCGCCGGCAACTTCGACACCTCCAGCGGCGGGGGGGTGAACTGCCGCGCCAACTCGCGCAACTGTCCCACCCACGCCGCCTGCCACTCATTCAGCCGCATGGCGACCGCCTTGCCCGCCCCCTCATCCTGGCGCGCCGCATCAGCGCCGCCCCCCGCGATCGCCGCCGCCAACTCCCGCAGCGCCCTTGCCGCCGCCGAGTCCCCGGCCCGCTCGTACCGTCCCGCCAAATTTCGCGCCCGTTCCGCCAATCCCGCCAAATCCCCCGCCCCCAGCGCCTCCGGCGTCGCCCACGCGATCTCCGGCAATTCCCCCCGATGTTCCGCCAACCACGCCGCCCGGTCCTCGGCGTCCAGCAAACTGTCGGTCGATCCCACCGCCCCCGCCCCGGCCAGCGCCACCCGCGCCCGTCGCAGCGTCGGCAAATCCTTGCTCATCACCACCGCCGACCACGTTTGCAGCTTCCGCACCAACTTCACCGACTCCAGGTTCGGCGCCTGCAATGTCAGCAGGTTCGGATCGAACCCGCCCCGATCCATCAACGGAATCGCCGCGACCAACAGCCCCAGCCACACCGCCGGCCCCGCCCACGATCGCCACCCCGCCGCCCGCGCCCGCTCTTCCTTGAACCGCTCCCCGGCCTCCAGCACCGCGACCTTCATCGGCCACAGCGTCAACAGCGCCGGCAACACCGTGTACCCCGCCAACAGACACAACAGCAGCCCGCCCCCGGCGATGATCCCCAGCTCCGCCGCCCCCCGGAAATCCGTCAACGCCGACGCCAAAAACGCCCCCGCCGCCCCCAGGCACGCCGTGAAAATCGGCGGGCTGACATACCGGAACACCCGCGTCCACACCGCCGCCGGGCGCGCGTAACGCTTGGCCTCCCGGCGATACCGCGCCAGCACCTGCACCAAATAGTCCATCCCGATGCCGATCAGCGCGATCACGAACACGATCGACAGCAGGTTCAACTCGCCCACCGCCACCGTCGCCCAGCCGAACGTCCACCCGATCGCCACCGCCAGCGCCATCGCCGCCACCGTTGCCAGCCACACCGACCGCAGCATCACCGCGATCCCGATGAACACCACCGCCATCGCCACCACCTCCGCCCGATGGGCGTCGGTGTCGGTCGTCCGCATCTCGTCGGCCTCCAGCGCCGGCCGCCCGGTCAGCCCCACCCGGAACTCAGGGAACCCCGTCGCCACCCGCCGGATCGTCTCCCGGATCGACTCCACCGCTTCCGACAACGCCGTCAGCGACGTGTAATTGGTCTTGGGATACACCCGGATCAGCAGCAGATTCCGCGTCGGATCGCTCGCGTCCGGCTCATAAAAGTACCCCAGCCGCCGCGGCGTGGCGTTGTCCAACGACGTGAAATCCGCCAGCGTCTCCCCGATCGGCGCCTCCGGCCTCCGCAGCGCATCGGCCGCCGATTCCGCCACCAACGCCACCAGCGGGGCGCTTTGGGCGAACTCCCCCGGCCGCGCCGTCGCCGCCACCGCCATCGTCCCCATCAGCCGCTCCAGCGGAGACCGTCCCAGCACCAGCCGATCCAACCCCGGCTTTTGACCGATCACCTTCAGCAAATCCCCGAACCGCACGAAGTCCGCGAACGTTCCATCGCGCTTCGACGCCTCCTCGAACAAAAACCCGTACACCCCCAGTTCCCGCGGCGTCACCCGGCACTCCACCAGCCGCACCCGATCCGGCATCGCCCGCAGCGCCGCCGTCAGCCCGTCGGCGACCGCCACCCACCGCCCCACCGACGGCGGCGCACCCCGCGCCTCGACCACCACATACGCCGCCTCGTTCTCCGGGAACCGCTCGATGAACGACAGATACGCCTTGAACTGCGGCGCATCCGGCGAAAACAGCCGGTTCTGGTCCGTCGACACCCCCAAGTTGAACCACGCCGCCCCCACGCACACCGCCATCGCCGCCACCGCGACCGCCAGCGTCGTCCGTGGACGCCCGATCACCCACAACACCAACCCCGACAATCGCCGCTGCACCGTTCCCATCAGCCTCTTTCCCAACCCGTCCCTCCACGTCCTCGAATGTACCTCAGCCGCCTCGAATGTAGCTCAGCCGCCTCGAATGTAGCTCAGCCGCCTCGAATGTAGCTCAGCCGCCCTCGGCTGAGATGATCGTCGATCCCCGTTCGTGCGACCCAGACCACTCCCCCAAACGACCCTCCGCCCCCGCGCCCCTTCCCGCCATCGGCCCCCTTCCCCCCCAACGCCCGTCGTTCCCCATGTCGCGTGGGCGCCCTCGCCCGCGTTCAACGGCGTAACCGGCGCCGACGGGGTGTGGAGGTTGTGAAAACCCACATTGAGCGCCGTCGTCACACGCTTTGATTGCAAAGGCGGGGGCGGGGCGCCCCCGCGACATAAGAACCGCAGCCGGCAACAGGAGACTGATGTAGGGTAACGAGGCGCCTCGCCCCGGCCTCCTTCATGAATGCTTCCTGTCCTGGAACCCTTTTTCCCCCCCCTCACGCCGTCATCGCCCGCTTCGCCAATCCCGCCACCGTGCTCCACGCCGCCCCCGGGACCTTCAGCGTCTCGGCCAACACATCCCTCATCGCATCCAAAAACCAATCCATGTCCTCCTTGGTCACCACCATCGCCGGCAGGAACTTGATCACCTCCGTGTGATACCACGCCACCTGCGTCAAAATGTGATGCTTCTGGAGCAGCGGAATGATGATCATCTGCCCGAACACCCCGAAGTTCAGTTTGTGCAGCGCATCCCACGCCATCTTCAACTTCAGCGACCTCTCCGGCCTCGAAAAGTCGATCCCGAACATCAGCCCCTTGCCCCGCACCGCCGATACGAACGGGCAATCCTTCCCGATCTCCCTCAGCCGCGCCATCGCATATTCCCCCAACGCCGCCGCGTTCTCCACCAGCTTCTCCTCCTCGATCACCCGCAACGACGCCAACGCCGCCGCCATCGCCAAATCGTTCTGCCCGAACGTGTTGCTGTGCACCACGCACCGCTCCATCGAGCTGAACACCCCGTCCATCACCTTCGGACGCGTGATGATCGCACCCACCGGCACCAAACCCCCGCTCAGCGCCTTGGCGCAGCACACGATGTCCGGCTCCACCTCCGGCCAATGCTGATAACAAAACCACTTGCCCGTCCGACCCAGACCGCTCTGCACCTCATCCAATATCAACAGCGTCCCGAACTTCCGGCATAGCCGCTGGGCCTCGGCCAAATACCCGTCGGCCACCACCTCACAACTTTTCCCCTGCACCGGCTCGACGATGAACGCCGCAGCCTGCTTCTTCGACAGCGCCGCCTCCAGCGCCGCCACATCATTGAACGGCACCCGCGTCGTCCCCGGCGCCAGCGCTCCGAACCGCTCCCGGAAAAAGTCCGCCCCGTTCACCGACAGCGACCCCGTCGTCAGCCCGTGGAACGCATGGTCGCAGTACACGATCTCCTGCCGACCCGTCGTGCACCGGGCGAACTTCAATGCCCCCTCCACCGTCTCGGTCCCGCTGTTGCAGAAAAACACCCGCGATAGCCCGCCCCCGGCCTTCTCCGTCAGCTTCTCGGCCACCAGCCCGCTCAATAGCCCGCAATCCATCCGCACCAGGTTCGGCAAATCCTGATCCAGCACCTCCCGCAGCGCCGCCTTGATCTTCGGATGATTCCGCCCCAGCGCGAACACCCCCCACCCCGTCAGCAAATCCAAATATTTATTCCCCGCCCCATCCCACAGATAAGCCCCCTGCCCGCGCACATATCCCTTGTCGAACCCGATCGTCCGCAGCATCTTCACGAACACCGGGTTCACGTGCTCGGTGTGCAAATCGTACTGCCGACCGTCGTTTTCCCGAACGTAATCCAAAAATCCATTGCTCATGCGAAAATCATCCCGCTAAGGGTCCACCGCCACCAGCCCCCACAGACCGCGACCCCCCCCCCCGCCCGCCCCCACCCCGCCCCCGCCCCCCCGCCGCCACA